>CAYWWM010000453.1:0-3020 GCA_964461735.1 uncultured Solibacteraceae bacterium
GAATCACGCGATAAAACACCCGGTAGTGAAGGCCCAAACGGGACGACCGATACCCTTTCCATTTTCCAAAGAGGGCTTCGTCGCAAAACCCCTTGATCAGGCGCAGCCCGGGCGGACCTGAGATCATCGCGATATCCTTCCACTTCTCATACCGCTTCCAGATCTCGGCGAGGGACAACGTCGAGTTGTTTTTCAACGCGACGGTGCTCTTCGACGTGCCACATGCAGCAGTGTAGACATATTCAATATGGTATGTCAAGGAATCTGAGCCGAACCGAAGATCATCACTACCGCCCCGCCGGCGCCGCTGCCGGCTCCGCGACCGCTTGCGATTCTCTTTGCGGCGGGCGCAGCGTGAAGATGACGGCGAAGGAAACGAGCAGCAGGATGGCGGCGATATCGAACGCGCGGGTATAGTCTTGAAACTGGTCATAGAGCCGTCCGCCGAGCTTGGGGCCCAGGATTCCGGCGGCGCCCCAGGCGAGGAAGACCAGGCCGTAGTTGGTCCCGACGTTCTTGACTCCGAAGAAATCGGCGGTGGTCGAAGCGTAGAGCGAAAGCTGCGTCCCGTAGCAGTAATAGACCACGAAGAGCAGCGGCCAGAGCAGCAGCAGCGAGCTGATTCGGCCGAGCAGGGGAAGCACGACGGCGGATAGCAGGACCATCAGGGAGAGGGTTTTGACGCGGCCCATCGAATCCGAGAGCCACCCGGAAAAGATGCGCCCGGCGGCGTTGCCGATGGCGCCGATGGTCACCGAGGTCCCTACCAGGGTCGCGCCGACGCCGGGCAGCGCAATCTGGGAGTACGGAACCAACTGACTGATCACCATGAGGCCGGCGCTGGTTCCGAGCGCATAGGCCAGCAGCAGCCGCCAGAATTGCGTGGTGCCGAGCATCTCGAGCGGCGCGTAGTCCCCGCCGCGGGTCAGATTGCCGGTAGCGGGCGGCGTCCATCCCGCAGGCTGCCAACCTGGCGGCGGATTTTTCAGAAACTGCGCTCCGACGACCGTGGCGATCAGATAGCACACGCCCAGCCAGAGCATTACGGTCCGCCAACCCAAGTCAACAATCAGGCCGGGCATGATCGGTCCCAAGACAGCCGAACCAGCGCCAAAAGCGCCCACGCTGATCCCGACCACAAAACCACGGCGGTCGGGAAACCACTTGGCGGCCACGCCGATCGGCGTGACATACCCGAAGCCCGCGCCTGCTCCGGTCACCAGGCCAAAGGCCAGATACATCTGTTCGAGAGTCTCGGCACGGCTCGTCAGGAGGAATCCGATCCCAAACAGCACGGCGCCGGCCATCGAAACGACGTAAGGGCCTTTTTTGTCTTGCAGCCGTCCGCCGATCAAAAAGAACAGGGCGAAGACCGCGATGGCGATGGAAAAAATATTGGAGGCCTGTTCGCGGCTGATGTTGAGGTCCCGTTGCAGGGCGGGGACAAACAGACTCCAGCCGTAGAACGCTCCGAGGCAGAGGTTCATCAGCACGCCGCCCAGGACGGCGAACCACCGATTTCGAGGAGTCAAAGCGCCCTCCTGAGCCGCAGCTTGTTTGTAAGATTGGCAATCAGCCGGCGAGAGACCGGCCCACGTTTGCTTTTAAGTGCAGGTCCCCCGCCGCGCTCGGGATGACAACGAACATAGTTTCAGGCAAACCGGCTACACGTTCCGCTTCCGCTGCTCGGCCACGGAGAACTTGGGGTACCAGGACACTTCCGCTCCGGCGCCGGAGTTGCGCGTGCGAATATCGAGCACGTAGGGCCGCCCGTCGCGGAGGACCCGGAAGGCTTTTTGAATCGCCGGGCGGAGCTGATCCGTATTGCTCACCACTTCGCCGCCGATGTTGTAAGCAGAGGCAAGCTTGGTGAAGTCCACGTCGGGATCGCCGAGGTAGGAAATGTAATCCCGCCCCGCCTTGCCGGCCGCCGTCCCGCGAGCCATAACGCGCCAGCGCGTGGCCTCATAGCTTCTGTTGTTCAAAATGACGAGAAGGACGGGGATCGAATAGCGCGACAGGGTCCACAGCGAATCGGTCTGCCCGAACAGGAAGCCGCCGTCTCCCTGGACGGCGATGACCTGGCGGTCGGGCAGCGCGAGTTTGACTCCCGCTGACGCGCCCACGCCCCAGCCGAGCGCCATGCCCGTGGTCCGGCCGATCTTCAGCATGGCGTCATCGGCGAAGCGGAAGAAGTTCAGCACGTGCTCGTCGGTGGCAATCTCCGGAACGATGATGGCGTCGGGCTCGGCCATCTCGCTCAGCTCAACCATCGCGCGGTACCACGGAACCGGCTCGCCGCTCGAGCGCTTGGCCACCGCCACGCGCGCTTCGCGACGGGCTTTCGTAAACGCGGCGCATTCAGCACGCCGAGCCTCGGCCTTTGCCTTGAGTTGGGGAGTCATCAGGCTCTCGACCGCCACGATCAATTGCTTCATGGTCTGGTCCACGTTTCCGAGCAGCGCCCCCGTCAACGCGGTGTTGCGGCCGATGGCTTCGAAATCCGCGCTCGCTTGCAGGACCCGCGCGCGGCGGTGGACGGTTTCGGCGCCCGGAAAGCGCGCCCCGATGTTGAAGAAGCAGTCTACATTCGTGGGATATCGCAACCCGTCGCGCAGCAAGCCAACCCAAAGTGGGTGCGTGTTCGGGAAGTCGCAGCCCCAGCTCCGATCTTGCGCCACCGGCGCGCCGAGCATCTCCGCCAGCTTCACGACCGAGGCCCGCGCATTCATCTGTGCCACTTCCGATCCGACGAAGAAGACCGGGGACTGCGCTTCGACGAGCATCCGGGCGGTCCGCTCGACCTCCTTGGGGTCAGCCTGGAGGTTCGACGGAATGGTGAACGCCTTGCCGGAAAAAACGGTGGCCCGGACGTTCTCCCGATAGAGCAGGTTTCGCGGGAACCGGACATGCGTTGGGCCGCACGGCAGCGTGGTCGAAATCTTGATCGCATTCCGCACCCACTCCGGGATGCGCGCCGCTTCGTGGCTGACCCACTGCCACTTGGTGTACTGCTCGAC
>CAYWWM010000454.1:0-3016 GCA_964461735.1 uncultured Solibacteraceae bacterium
GAGAAGAACGGCGCGAAGTTGGCCGCGCCGTTGCGCGTCAACTGGCGGCGGTTCGAGCCGTCGGCGTTCATCACGAAGATGTCGAGCTTCGACGGGCGCACCAGGCCCTGCCGCAGCAGGCGCTGGTAGTCGGCGATCTCTTGCGGGTCGGTCGGATGATAGGCGCGATAGACGATCTGCGTGCCGTCGTAGGAAAAGAACGCGCCGCCGTCGTAGCCGATGGCGTTCGTCATCCGCCGGACGTTCCGCCCGTCGGCGTCCATGGTGTAGAGATCGAGGTCGCCGTCGCGCACGGAAGTGAACACGATCTTGCGGCCGTTGCGCGCGATGGTGGCCTCGGCGTCGTAACCCGGCGTGTTAGTCAGGCGCTGGAGGTTCGAGCCGTCCATGCTCGCCGTGAAGATGTCGAACGTGTCGTAGATCGCCCAGACGTAGCCCTGGGACATGTCGGGCGGCGGCGGGCAGGCGTCGCCGCCCAGATGCGTCGAGGAATACAGGAAGCGATTGCTGCCGGGAAAAACGTAGCCGCAGGTCGTGCGCCCCTTGTTCGTGCTCACCATGCGCATCTGCCCCGTGGCCATCTCCATCAGGTAAATCTGATCGCAGGTCTCCGGCCCGCCGACGTGGCGCTGAAAACTCAGCCAGCGGTCGTCGGCGGAGAAGTAAGCCTCGGCGTTTTCGCCGTCGAGGGTGATCTGCCGCAGGCTCCGGAAATGCCGCTCCTGGGCATGCGGCGAGCGCGAGACCGGCCCGCTCTGCGCCTGAGTTGTCAAGCCGAAAATTCCGAGAGAACCGAGAGAACCGAGAGAACCGAGGGAACCGAGAACTCCGAAGAAACCGAGCGAACCGAGCAAACCGAAAAGTCCGAATTGCAGCAGCCGTGCGCGCATCCTCTGTCGCATCCTATTCGTGCCTCCTCGCTGGTGTAGCGTGTTTCTATTCTACCTGCCGGCGGAGATTGGAGCGAGCAGATTTGTTACCCACCCTCTCGTTCACTCTCTCCTCGGCCGGCGGCGCTGGGCCAATAGTCCCAATCAAAATGTGACCTCCGGGCGATTGTCGCGCACACCGCGCGCGCACTACTCTGAACAGGATGAGCAGAAACGATCACCGTCGGGAGAGGCAGGCCGAGCCAGCGGGCGCGGGCCTTCCCCACGGAACATTCCGCGAGAGCAGGAGCGATGCGATGCAATCCATGATGGCCGGAAAAGAGCTAGCCCAAATCCAGGAGAACGTGCGCCGGGCCGTGCACGCGCTGGAGCTCTGCTGGCGATGCCAGCACGTCTCCGAGTGTCAGAAATACGTTTTGGGAAACATGATCCTGGTCTGGCTCTGCCCCGCTTGCCTCACCGAGTTGCATCAACCTGCCAGCGGACCCTCGAAACGACGAAACCTCCCGGCTCCCTCCGGCAAGACCGTCGGCTCGGACTGCGCCTAGGGTGCAGTCCACTCCGGTCCTGGCGGTCCGCCAACGGCAAGTTCCTCGTTCGGACAATCGCTATCCGCAGTTCTGCATCTTCCTTCCATTCATTCATCGGAAACGCAGCTTGAACCTCGCAATTGGCATTGGGTAGAATGAGTGCGCCATTCGGCGAAGCCGCCTTGCGCCGCAACGGCCCGTACGGCGTCGGGAGCAAGCCGGAGCAGCTTTACCCCAAGGAGCCAGCCCCATGAATTTGCCCTTGACCCCACTTCGTTTTCTCGAACGGGCGAAGACCCTGTATGGACAAAAGGAAGGGGTCATCTGCGGGGCCGAGCGATTCACCTACGCGGCGTTTTTCGAGCGCTGTGGTCGTCTGGCGGGGGCGCTCGCCGCTCACGGGCTTCAGCCCGGGGATCGCGTCGCTTTCTTGAGCTATAACTGCCACCGCTTGCTCGAGGCGTATTACGGAGTTCTGCTGGCGCGCGGCGTTCTCCTGCCGCTCAATATCCGACTGTCGCCTGCGGAGATCGCCTTCATCGTGCGAAATGCCGGTGTCCGTTTTCTTTTCCTGGACAAGGATTTCATTCCTTTGCTTCAGGCCATTCAGCCGCACTTGCCCCCAGGCATACGCCTGTTCTTGTTGGAGTCTACGGAGAGCGCGCCGGCCGGCATCGAGCCGGACTCGTACGACCAACTCCTGGCCGACTCCTCTCCGGCGCCGTTCGATTTTTCGCGGGTGGAAGACGATTCGCTCGCCGAGTTGTTCTACACCAGCGGGACCAGCGGCGATCCCAAGGGCGTCATGATGAGCCACCGCACGGTGTACCTGCACGCCCTCAATGCACTTTGCAGCCAGCACCTGACGGATCGCAGCGTGCACTTGCAGACGATTCCGATGTTTCACGCCAATGGCTGGGGAACCGCGCACACGGTGACGGCCGTCGGCGGGACGCACGTCATGCTGAAGAAGTTTGACCCGGACCGAATTTGCCGCTTGGTCGAACAAGAGCGGGTCACTTTCTTCTCAATGGTCCCGACCATGGCGACGGCGTTGGTTCACTGCCCCGGATTGTCCCGGCACAATCTCCAGAGCCTGGAGTGGGTGATGATCGGCGGCGCCGCCTCCTCCCCGGAGTTGATCCGCCAGCTCGAAGAAAAGCTCGGGTGCCGCGCCTATGCCGGGTATGGTCTGACGGAGACCTCCCCGGTCCTGAGCATCGCGTACCTGACGGACTCATTGCAGGACGCCGCGCCGGAAGAGAAATGGCGTCGCCAGGCGATGACCGGTCGAGCCGTCGTAGGGGTCGAGCAGCGGATCGTGGATGAGCAAGGCAACGACGTTCCCCGCGACGGCCAGACCATCGGGGAAATCATCGCGCGGAGCGACGGCGTGATGGACGGCTACTGGCAACAGCCGGAAGAAACGCGCGCCGCGATCCGCGACGGCTGGCTCTATACGGGCGATATGGCCGTCTGGGACGGACAAGGCTACGTGCTGATCGTGGACCGCAAGAAAGAAATCATCGTCAGCGGCGGCGAGAATATTTCGTCACAGGAAATCGAGCGGGCGCTCGCCGCGCATCCGGGCGTCTA
>CAYWWM010000455.1:0-2993 GCA_964461735.1 uncultured Solibacteraceae bacterium
CAGTTCTCGGACGATCATATCAACTTGTTTGGTTCCGGCTCTGCCGGGTTAGGTGGTTTCTCTACTGACTAGAACTGGTTTCAAAAATGCGTTTTATGGCGCAACGGAAAAGAACGGTCGGTCCCTCAGGGGCTGAAGCCCCTGTTTTTACAGGCTCTTTGCGGCACGGTTGAAACCGTGCCCTTACGGTTCGCGCCTCAAAAAGCATTTTTGAAACCAGTTCTACTGACTTCTATCTTCTAGCTTCTGCTTTTCTACTGACTCCTGACTACTGGCTACTGACTCCTGACTACTGCCTTCTGGCTTCTGCTCGCCAGCAGCCATGCCCCGGCCGCCATCAGGAGCAGGCTGATGCCCTGCGCGTCGGAGAGCCGGTCCTGCCAGAGCCAGGCGTTCGATCCATGGTAGCGCACGAACTCGATCAGGAATCGCGCGGCGGGATAGAGCAGCAGGTACCAGCCGAGCACCTGCCCGTCGAACCGCTTCCGCGCGTGCAGCCGATAGAGGAAAGCGAACGTCAGGAAGAGCGCCGCGGATTCGTAGAGCTGCGTGGGGTGCAGGTCCACGTTGAGCGGCACGCCGACCACCTCGTGGGCGTAAGGGTCGGTGAAGGCAACGGCCCAGGCCGCCGCCGTCGGCTCACCCCAGCAGCAGCCCGCCGCGAAACACCCCAGCCGCCCGAAGGCGTGTCCCACGGCGATGCCCGGCGCGAACGCGTCCGCCACCTTCAGAAACGGCAGCTTTGCCTTGCGCATATAGAGAACGGCGAAAGCGAGAGCGATCAGAAATCCGCCAAAAAATATGCCGCCCGATTGCAACACCGAAAACGAGAAGATTTGGCGCGGGTTGGCGCTGTAGTAACTCCAGTCCTGCGCGACCAGAAAGATTTTTGCTCCGACCATCCCGGCCAAAGCCAGATAGACGCCGAGATTGAAGATCCGGTCTTTGTCCAGCCCTTCGCGCCCCGCCAGGCGCACGATCACCGCCAGCGCCGCCACAAACCCCAGCGCCACCAGCACGCCGTAGGTCGGCAGCGCGAAGGATTCGTAGGTGAAGAGTCGTGGAAACATTTACGTTCCTGGATCACCCCGCTCACGTCTCCGTTCCGAGAGCGCTCGGTGATGCACCCGGTAGACACCTTTCCCAACCCGTACCGTGAAGTGCTCGTAGGTAGGACTGTGCTGTCCAGTCTGCATCTCCGAGTTCGAAAGAAAGACGCCTGTGTAGGTCTTTTTTTCCTCGTGGAAAAAGGTCATGAACTCTTTTCGAGAAACCACTCCGTTGCGGCCGATGCGACCATCAATCAGAGCGTCAAGAAACTTTTCACGCAAACTCATTTTTAACTGGCCTAGGAGCGCGAGGCATCCCCTTGGCTCCGAGCAACTCGCACGAGGAAGCGCAGCGCCTCGTTGACGGACTCGGAATTGGGAAAAAGATCTGCAATGTCCGGTGCAAGTTGAATCGCAGGAGACTTCAGGGTCTTCCGTCCCGGTCCGCGGGCTACGACGCGGAGGGATCGGAAATCATACTCCGGCCGCAGATCATCCGTAACTGCTCGATTAGATTTCTTCCTCATAGACTTCTCTTTCTTTGGGTGACGCCTTTCGGGAGCTGATTACGCGAATCTCACCCGAGCGCTCCGTGTAGGCCACCACCAGCAATCTCTGCCGGGTGGACTCACCCATTATGATAAACCGTTTTTCTTGAATGGAATGATCCGGGTTGGCAAAAATGACGAACATCGGGTCGTCGAAAACCGTGACCGCTTCCTGGAAGGACACGCCATGTTTGGAAAGATTCCGACCAGCTTTCCTGTTGTCCCATTGAAATTTCACCGCAGGAGTATAGCACTGACCTCAGCCCGCTATATCGCCGGTTCTGTCCCTTCGCCCTCTCAGCAGGTCCACCAGCAACAATGCTACTCCGATCACAATCGCGCTGTCGGCGATGTTGAATGCGGGCCAGTGGTAGGCGCCGAGATACAAATCGAGGAAGTCAATCACCTTGCCGCGCGCCAGGCGGTCCACGACGTTTCCCGCCGCGCCGCCGAGGATCACGGCCAGGCCAAAGCCGCCCAGCGACCTCGGACCCTGGGACGCAGGATGGGTCCACACGAGATAGGCCACGAAGCCGAGCACCGCCGTCGAAAGCAGCGTGAGCAGCCAGAAGGCCAGCGGCGAGCTGGAGTCGTCGAGGATGCCGAACGCCATGCCGGTGTTCTCGACCAGCACGAGGCGGAACAATCCCGGAATCACGGGAATCGCGGTCGCGGCCGTGAACCGCTCTACGACTACCGCTTTCGTGGCTTGATCGAGCAGCAGGACGAGGCCGGCGGTGAGGAATCGAGTGAGACGCATAGAGCCCGGCGAAATGCCGGGAAATTCCAAACCCCAAACTCCAAATCCCAAACCAACTCAAAATCATTTGCCCAGTCATTTGGTTTGGAATTTGGAATCTGGTTTTTGGAATAGCTAGAAGCTATTGCAAAAGGATTTTCCGCGTTGTAAGGGCACGGTTTCAACCGTGCCGAAACGGTTGCTTCGAAGCGGCGGCTTTAGCCGCTGAGGGCCAAACACCTACCCAGGGGCTAAAGCCCGATTGACTTTGCGGCACTTACGGCACGGTTGAAAACCGTGCCCTTACGCAAAACCAAGGTTTTCACACAACTCCGAAGGCGTGCCCTTACGGTGCTCCCAGGAGGTTCTGAAAAGCTTCCTCGATTTTTCTACGTGCCGCGGCCCCACAGTCCGCAGTAGCGCCGCAGGACAAACGGCAATCCCGCTTCGTATCCGGGCCAGCTCGCATATTTCGGGAGCTTCATTTCGCGCTCGACGCCGTCCCAGCACTTGCCCTCTTGCGCGGCGACCTTCACTTCCGCCGAGGCATGCTGTAGCAAGCCGAGGATGTCCTGCGCGTCCTGCTTGGTGCCGAGCCGTCCGCCCGCGCCGGGATGTCCGGGGATCAGCCGCTCCCAGTCCATCGCCCCCAGCTTC
>CAYWWM010000456.1:0-2981 GCA_964461735.1 uncultured Solibacteraceae bacterium
CCGTAGCGCGAGACGCGCCCGTAGGTGGGCAGCACTCCCACGACGCCGCAGAACGACGCCGGCTGCCGGATGGACCCGCCCGTGTCGCTCCCCAGCGCCGCCACGCACATGCCTGCAGCCACCGCCGCCGCGGAGCCGCCGCTCGACCCGCCCGGCACGCGCTCCGGATCGTGCGGGTTGCGCACCGGCCCCAACGCCGAGTTTTCGTTCGAGGAACCCATGGCGAACTCGTCGCAGTTGGTCTTCCCCACGACAATCGCCCCGGCCGCTTCAAGGCGCTCAACGGCGGTGGCGGAGTACGGGGCAATAAAATCTCCCAGAATCTTCGAGCCGCACGTGGTTCGGACTCCCTCCGCGTGGATCACGTCCTTGACGGCGACGGGCACGCCCGCCAGCGGCGGCACCGCTTTCCCCGCCGCGATGTCCCGGTCCACGGCGTCGGCCCGCGCATAGGCGCGCTCCTCCGTCAGCGTCAGAAAGGCATTGGTCTTGGGATTCTCTGCGGCAATCCGGGAGAAGGTCGCGGCGCAAATTTCCCGCGCGCTCGCGCTCCGCGAGCGGAGCGCTTCCTGCACGTCGGCGATTGTCCAGCGACTGATTGTGTAATCATCCCGATTCCCGAATCCCGAGTCCCGATTACCGAGTCCCGAGTCCCGAGTCCCGAATCCCGAGTCCCGAACATTACGGTCGAGAGTCATCGCTCGATCACCTTGGCGACTTTGAAGTGTCCCGCTCCGCGTTCCGGGGCGTTGGCTAAGGATTTATCCTGCGGGAAACCCGGGCGGGCGCGGTCGTCGCGCCAGTGCAGGAAAGCCAGCGTCTCGGGCGCGTCGTATAAAACCTGCGCCATCGGCTCGACCCCGCTGGTGTCGAGTTGGTTGAGCTTCTCGACGTAGCTCAGGATCGAGTCGAGGTCGGCGGCGAGTCGGGCTGTTTCGCCCGCATCCAGCTCCAGGTTGGCGAGGCTCGCCACGTGGAGCACGTCTCGTTCCGTGATTCTCACTGCCGCGCTCCTTCCCGCCCCGCCCGCCCCGCCCGCCGCGCCCGCCGCGCCCCCCGAGCAAAGTACTTTGCGGCGGATTGCCGAAACATGCGCCGGAGTTCGGCGTCCGAAATTCCCCCCAGCGGCAAATCGAACGGCAAATCGAGCGGTAAGTCCATCGAAGCTGGGGAAGCCGGGGGAGCCGCGGGAGGTGACAGGCCGGCGGATTTCTGGTGGGGCGCGCGGGCGGCGCCCAAAGTCGGGTCCTCCACCCAATCAATTGCCCCGCCGACTTCCTCCCCGCAGATTCGGTGGACCGCCGCCAGGATTATCGTTTCCATCGAGCCCAGCGTTCTCTTCCAGGTCCGGTCCGGGACGGCAATCCGCAGCCGGTTCTGCCGCACGGCCACGAGCCGGGTGCTCGCCGCCAAATTGGCTCCCACCACCAGGGGCCACAGCAGGCGCAAGGTTTCCTCCCGGCCCAATTCTTTTTGCATCTGGACCAGAAGGCCTTCCGGCAAGGAATCGCGCAGAGAGTTCATCGGGGTAATGTCTAGTTTGAATTTTGGGGCCGTAAGGGCACGGTTTCAACCACCGGGGGCGTTCCATTTCTCTAAGCCCAGGCGTTTACTTGGATTATTTATGAAACTCAGATACGAAAGCGGCTTTTCCTTTCCTCTAGCCCAGGCGTTCACGCCTGGGAACACGAAATCGAATCGTTTTTCGTAGCCCCCTTCAGGGGGCTTCCGAACCGGGGAGCGGGTAAGCCCCCTGGAAGGGGGCTGCAAAGCGTGTGGTCCTCCTCGAACCCAGGCGTAAACGCCTGGGCTATGGAAAAGACGCGGCTTCCGAATCTTCCCAACTTGAAGTTTCCTAAATAATCCAAGTGAACCCATGCCCTTACGTCAAACTGCGACACTACCTTCATCCGGCTACGATTGACGGGCTGCTTGAAAACAGTCATTCTAGACCCGTTCCCCGCCCATGTAAACCGGATGGGAGTTTGAGGAGGTTCCGTACGCAGCAGAACTCATGCCGAAGACTCATCTTAGCTTCGTCCTCGCCTCGGCGCCGGGAGATCCTGCAGGCCGCGGGAATCGAGTTCGAAGTAGTCGCCACGTCGGTTGCCGAAGACCAGCGGCCCGGAGAACCTCCGGAGCAGTTCGTGTGCCGCATGGCAACGGAAAAGGCGGAGGCGGCCGCGCACCGCATCGCCCGGCCTTCCAACACACCCATTCTGGGAGCCGACACCGTAGTCGTGATCGGGAGTCGCACGCTCGGCAAACCGGCGTCGCCTGAGGAGGCGCGCGCCATGCTCCGCCTTCTCTCGGGAAAGCGGCATCAAGTCCTGACGGGCCTGTGCCTGCTCTCGCCTCCGTCCGCATGGCCCTGCCGGGTGTCGCGATTGAGAAGGGAAACGCAGCTAGCCGCCACCGCTGTCCGGTTCTCGGAACTCACGGAGGAGGAAATCGAACAGTACGTGGCCTCCGAAGAACCCTTCGACAAGGCAGGCGGGTACGCCATTCAAGGATTGGCGTCGAAATTTATCGAGCACATCGAGGGCTGCTATTTCAACGTGGTGGGTCTGCCTGTTTCCCTGGTGTATGAGATGCTAAAACGCTTTGAACCGCCTGCGTCGACAGATGCCGCGCGGGCGCGATAGGCAGGTGCAAGGAAGGACAAACGATCAAGCTCCCTTTGCAACGTGGTCTTGGGCTGCCTTTTCGCCTTCGACCGGCTTTTCGTCCTTGATCGCGCCCTTGAAGTTGCGGATGCCTTCCCCGAGCCCCCGCCCGATGTCGCCGAGCCGCCGACCTCCAAAGACCAGCAGGGCCACTAAGCCGATAATCACCAATTCGGGCAGGCCCAGATTCGGCAAAATGAGACCGACAAGTTCCATCTGCATGGTTCCCTCCTAATGCTATTGTAGGCCCGCAGCAAGTTAAATACAACTGGTAACTTGGGTGGTGTCTCAGTTTGACGTCAGGGCATGGCTTCA
>CAYWWM010000457.1:0-2958 GCA_964461735.1 uncultured Solibacteraceae bacterium
GCCTTTACCCAGCCGTGGGGCGTCAGCCAGATCTGGGCCTGCCGGTCGCTGACGTTGATAGGGGATGGAGCAGGGGCGCCGTCACCCACTGCGGTCCAGGCGTGTTGCCCGTTGACGGAAGCCACGGTGCGGCGCTCCCCGAAGATGGGCTGGTTCCCGCCGCCGTGCGGAGGATTCTCATACTGAGTCCGCACGTTCTCCTCTTGCATCGCCCCTTGCTCGTAATTCACCGTCTGCGTGTAGCGGACCAGGTTGAAGCGCGGCCACGGCGCATCCGGGTTCGGGTTTTGGCCCAGGATATAGATCGTCCCCGTGCCCGAATACTGAATCGTTCGCAGGTCCGCCCCCCCGATCGTCCGGGCCACGTCGCCCACCACGTCCATGGGAGTCCGCGAACACCCCGCCAATAACACAACTGCCGCTAACGCCAGCCATCCTCTGCGCATGGTATCCTCCCGCAAAGCTGCCTCCCGATCCTACCTTAGATTCTACATCCACCCGTCGCGGAGAAAAATGGGGCTCCTCGGCTGCACTTGCGGCAGGACGCTCCAGGCAGCTTGCGGACTGGAACATTAGGGCGGCGATAACGGACTATAGATGTGAATCACTTGTCCGGCGTTGACCGATTCGGCGGCCTCATTGAGTTCGTTAAACAGGGGGCGATAGAACTTGATATTGTTATCGGGGACCTTAACCACCACAAACCCAAGCTTGCGCGCCGCCAGGTTCTGCTGATAGCGAAGGCTTTGGTCAATCGTCACGAAAACAGTGACATTGTGCGCCTCTGCCTGAGCCAGCAATTCTCCGTTCGTAGCTCCTCGCCACGCCATATCAATGACCGTTTTCGCTTCGTGATTGGGAAAGGCGGCCTTCCCGCGCGGGTTCACGCATTCGTCTAACAGGATGCGCATTCGACGAGGTACTCGGCTGCGAGATCGAGGAAAAGCTCGGCCTGTTCGCGTGTGACTGACGGAGAGCCTTCTAGGAAGTCGTCAATGGTTTCTCCATGCTTCAAATGATCGAGAAGCGATTGAACAGGTACCCGCGTCCCGGCAAAACAAGGTGCGCCGCCCATGCGCTCGGGGTTGATCCACACGACGTTTTCGAGTTGGGCCTTCTGTTCCTTTGTCATACTCTCAAGATACTCGAAATTAGGATGGCGATGCAAACGAGACGGCGAAATGAGCAGGACTTCGCCTGCTATCCGGATATTACGGTCGTGCATTCACAAAAAGTTGCGCAACCGTAACGGTTGAGTCGAGGTCCGCACTCCGCTGTCACGCCTACGGCTTGGAAACCGTATTGTTCGCGTTGTTCGCGACCCAAACATTGGCGCCGTCAAACGCCACTCCAAGGGGAGTTGTCGGTTACTATAATACGGGAACTAAGTACCCGGCTTGCGACTCGGAAGCTGGGTATGTCAAACTGGTGTCGGGGCCGTTCGCGGTCCAAGAGGATTTTATGAACATCCGTCTCACTCCTCAGGGCGACCAGATTCTTCGGGAGGGACGCTTCTCGCGGGAGCCACTAGCCAATCGCCTCTTGGCCGCATTCAGCCGGGCACGCTGCTCCTCGAGTGGCATGGTCGAAAGATGATCCGAAATTATTTCTGTAAAGCGAGCCACGAATTGCTTCTTGCTGATCCGCTTTTTGCCCTTGGCCACGGCGATTCCCTCCCCTGCGATTCAATCAGTATGATAGTCCACTTTACCGTCCCACTCTAATTTGCAAAGTACCGCAAACTTGAATGATTCACCGGCTGCGCTTGCGAGCCGGAGACGCAGAACTTTTCGACTTTCTCTTGCCGGAACCGGGGCGAACTGCTTTCGTATGGGCCGAAGGCGTGCTGGCCGGTGGGAGGTTCTTGGAAAACTTTTCAACGATCTGTGCGCCGATCTCTTTGGAGCGCGCCGTGGCGATCTCGACCGCGCTGATGAGCATGGAGCGCAGGCCGTGCTTTTCGAGCTCATGGATGGCGGCGATGGTGGTGCCGCCGGGCGTTACGACCGCGTCGCGCAGAACGGCGGGATGGACCTTGGTCTCGCGCACCAGCTTGGCGGCCCCTAGGACGGTCTGCTCGGTGAGGCGCGTGGCCACGTCGTGCGAAAGCCCCATCTTCTTGCCGCCGTCAATCAGCGCTTCGATTACCATGTAGATGTAAGCGGGACCGCTGCCGGAGAGCGCGGTCACGGCGTCGAGCTGCGATTCCTCGACGAAGGCGACGGCTCCCAGCGCCCCGAAGATTTTCTCCACGATCTGGCGCTGTGCGGGCGTCGTGGCGCGATTGCCCGCAAACGCGGTCGCGCCTTCCTCGACGACCACCGGGATATTCGGCATGGCGCGGAACAGCGGAATCTCCTTGCCGAGCACCGACTCGACAAACGAGAGCGGCACGCCGGCGGCGACGGAAATGACAATCTGGTTTTTCGTCACCGTGCCGCGAAGCTCGTTGAGGACCACGGGCACAATAGGCGGCTTGACGGCCAGGATCACGATGTCCCGGCCTTGGGCGGCCTTGCGATTGTCGGTCGGCAGCATCCGAACTTTCCACTGCGCTGCGAGCTCCCGGCGGCGTTCTTCCCGGGCGTCGGTGGCGACTACGTCCTCAGGCTTAGCCAGATGGCTCTTGACAATCCCGCCGAGCAACGCGCCTCCAATGTTCCCCGCGCCGAGCACAGCAATTTTTAGTCCCATAGTTTTAGCGTCGCTTCCTTAGAAGATGATTGTAGGCCTCGTGAGATCCGATCCAAACCCAGTAGAGATCATTTTCAAAGCGTCGGGCAATGGCTCGATAGGTGCGGCCAATGGCCACCGTCCAGACTTTCCCTTTCGCCTGAAACTCAAGCGACGGATGATAAGGATTGTCTTTGAAAAGGCGATACTTTTCCTTCGCTAAGCGCTGAACTTCCGGAGGCAAGGTATCGAAGAGTTCTCGGAAGCTCCGTGTCAAGAAAGAGC
>CAYWWM010000458.1:0-2958 GCA_964461735.1 uncultured Solibacteraceae bacterium
CCCGGTGATTCACCATCGCATAGCCGAACCCCACGCCCTGGACCGCCGCGTACGGCTCCAGGAATTCCCGCTTCTGGACGTTGCGGAAGGCCGCGCCGACGTGCTTGCTGTTGAAGTAAAGGAGCCGCCCATAGCCGTGCGCGATCAGACGCTGGACCCCCGGGGGAAAGGATGAAATGAATTGGGCGGGATCGGGACGGTGGAGAGGCCGCAAGCCCAGCATCATGCGCGGGACCGTTTTTTCATAGACTCCGAGCATCGCTCCCAGGGACTCATACCCAAACAGGCGATAGTCCGGATGCGCGACCGAGTCAATCACCTGCGTGATCCTGGGGGCGTCGAAATCCACGACCTCGACCGTGCCTGCTCCCATGCCGACGTGCGTGATCGGCAGGGCCTCGGCGGGGAGGCGCGAGTCGTGCAGCGTGTCTCCGGGCCGCGCCTGCCGCGCGAACGTAACCCCGAGGCTCTCCATCTTCCACAGGGCGGCGGTCTTGGCGGCGATATCGCCGGCCACCGCTTCCTTCTGAATCGCCGCGATGCGCGACAACAAGTCCGCCTGCGTCAGCGGGCCTTCCATTTTTTTCTGGGAAACGGTGCGGAAGGCGTGCAGCTTTCTCCAGGCGCTTTGCCACCAGTTGGTTTGCGCGAACGTAACCCCAACGCGATCGGGCCGCGCGCGCGCCACCCGCCCCTGGACCGTGATTTCGTCGGGATAATCCTGCGGAGTGAAACGGACTTCCGCCATCTCTCCGACGGAGGCCGGAACGCGGCACAGAATCAGCAGGCCGCCCTCGCTCAAATCCACCAACTCGCCGGTAGCTTGGCCCGAGGCGGTGCGGACCGTGGCCTGGCCGTTCGCCACAAACCGGTCATGCTGGCGCCCTTCGGTCGTGATTGCATCTACCATTGCCTTGCGTCATCTCCTGCTGTCGCTCAGGATTTAGCCGGCGCGACCGGGCGCGCCTCGCTCGCCCCGCCCGCCTTCAAGCGCTCATAGCCCTGGAGAATTCGGGGCAACTGAGCTTCCGCGGCCTTCTGGCCGCACTCGATGATCTCGTTGCTCCGAGAAAACTGTAACATAGTAATGGCGCCCAACGACGGCGTAAAGACGACGTTGGCGGCCTGCTCGGCGCGGGCTTGGCCGATTTCGTGCCCCATGACGAACATGCAGCGGGTCATGATATCGAAGGCGTTGAACGGATACCGGCTGCTCACCTCCTGCGCTTCGAGCTCCGCCATGGCATTGATGCCGATGGCATAGTGGCACCCCATCTTCCGCACCAGCAGGACCGGCACGGGGTCCATGATGCCGGCGTCCACCAGCAGGTGCGAGTCCCGCCCGGCGGGCGGCAGCAGGCCGGGCAACGCAATCGAGGCCCGGACGCAGTCCACGAGCGAGCCATCCTGAATGCTGTACTCCTTGCCGGTGCGAATGTCCACGGCGTTGGCCCAATAGGGGATCGCGGTCTGATTCACGGGCCGGTCGCCGAAATACTGGCGGAACGTCCGGCGAACCGTTTTCTCGTTCAACAGGCACATGCGCCAGAGCCGCCATTCGAGGAAGCGAAGCGTGCGCGTGCTCCAGTACTGGGCGATGTCCTTGAGGCGCTCGACGCCGAAGCCCGCGGCGCGGAAGGCTCCGACAACACTCCCCATCGAGCAGCCGGAGATCATGTCAATCGGCAATCCCGCGCCTTCCAGAACTGAGAGGATGCCGATGTGCGCCCATCCCCAGGCCGCGCCGCCTCCCAGCGCCAGACCCACCTGGAGGCCGGCCACGCACCGGGCCATGGAATCCACCGTCCGCCGGAACGCTGCGGTGACGGGCTTGCCGGCCAGAAAGGCCGCCTCGGACTCGGCGGCTTCCCAAATGAGCTGGGAATTGCCGCTCAGCTTCTTCAGCGTGGGACGCGCGGCGCTCTGGACCACGAATTGTCCTGAGCCGGCCTCCGCGGGCACAGGATCGCCGCGACCGAACAGCAATCCTTTCCAGTTGGAATATTCCGCGATGACATCCGCGAAGCGGGCAGCGCCGGGTCCGGCGGGATTCAGGACGATGTTCTGAAAGTGGCGCTTCCAGTCGGTCAGCTTCTGGGCCATCTCCGACCGGAGCGTTTCCGCGGCGGCTGGAGCGGCATAGTGGCAAACGCTGAAGGTGGCATCCACGTCCTGAACCGGGCGCTCCTTCACCGCGCCTAAGTTGACGAGCAGCGTCTTGTGGCCGCCCTGGCGGCCGAGCGACCGGGCCAGTTCCCAGGCGAAGCTCCACGGCGCTTCCCAGTTCGGGTGGTTCCGCAGCATGACCACCGGCAACTCACGTACTTTGCCGCCTCGGGTCACGGTCTCCTGGAGCCGTCCCGCGATAACCTTCATCAACGCCCGCAGAATCGTTTCGCGCTGCTGCGGGAGCTTCGGGACCGCGTCGCGCGGCAGCAGAAGAACTTCCGCGTCGAGCACCACTTCAACATCGGCGACACAGGGACGGTTCGTCACGAACGACAGCTCGCCGAAGATATCCGGGGGCTGGAGGTAGGCGACGGTCTCCTTCCATCCGCCGCGGTCAATCCGCACCGCCAACTGGCCGGAGCGGAGAAAATACACCGCGCCGCTCAGATCGCCCTTGCGCAGGATAACGCCGCCCGCCGCGTGCCGCTCGGCCCGGAACAGCGTCGCAATTTCTTGCAACTGGTCCGGCGGAACTTCGCTGAATACCGGAGAGGAAGCTAAGAAAGAGGCGATCTCGTCAGCCATGCGGGAAGAGTTTCCTCGGGTGGATTGCGGAAGCTAGAGTATAGCGCAAAGGCGGGAGGGGAAATGCCTTCGGAGGTTGTCAGAGCCGCGACCGTAAGGGAGCGGGGGAAGAAAGGTGTTAGGTGTTAGGTTTCAGGTGTCAGGTACTGAAGATCGCTGAGTTTTTCGCCGTTCCCGATCGCCCCGCTGTTGCTGATCTTGTCG
>CAYWWM010000459.1:0-2951 GCA_964461735.1 uncultured Solibacteraceae bacterium
CTGCAACTCCCGGTGCAGGCACAGAATCTGCCGACTCTGGTTCCGATCATTCCACCTCCTCCCCCCCAGGTGCCGCTGCGGCTCGAGTTGCCGTCGCCTCCGCCCCCCACTCGAACCGCTCCAACCAGAGAGAGACAGCCAACTCCGCCTCCCGAACCGCCCCGCCTGGACCTGTCGGCTGCAACGCGCGCGGAGACTGCGAGCCCGCTCCTGGTATTGAGCCCGATGCCGGCTCCCCCGCAGGAGGCGCCACCGATCCCACCAGGAGAGGCGCGCGGCGAGTTTGCGATCGCCACGGCCTCCACATTAGCGGCTGCCACGGAACCCGGCAGTGGTTCAGCCGATAACAGGGCAGCCCCGGCGCGCGCGGGAGTCGCGTCTGCCTCCAATTCAACTGCCGGGACGGGTGGCGGCCCCGGCGAAGAAGCCGCACCCACAAGCACGGCCGCAGCAGGACCGGGGACCGGAATCGGTGATGGTGTCGGTTCGGGTGCGTCGGGCGGCAATCGTCCAGGCAACGGTGGCCTGCCCACGGACGCTGGTCCTGGCGCCGGCCGGGACGCCGGATTTGGCTCCGACCGAGGAGCGGGTACGGGGTCGAGCGATGGGCCTTTCCCGGGAATTACCATCTCTGGCGGCCCGAACGATTCCGCGCCCTCGCCCACAGCCTCCTCCGACTCGCGCACTTCAAAGGCGCCGAGCAATGCGACGTATGGCTTCACGGTCGTGGGCACAGGAACCAGCGGGGGAGGTCTGAAAGACTACGGTATCTTTCGCAACGAGTCGGTCTACACCGTCTACATCGAGATGGAGCATTCCTCGGGCCGGCCAGCGCCCGCCTGGATTCTGCAGTACGCGCCTCTGCGCGCGACCCCCGCAAATTCGGTTCCCGCCAATCCCGGGACAGCCACGTTGCGGTCCGTTCAAATGGATGCGGCAGTGCAGGCGCCGTTCCCGATAGAGAAGGAATATCCGCAGTTTCCCCCGAACATCCTCGCCAGGAATCGCGGCAGGATGGTTGTGGTGTACGCCGTCATTACCGCGGCAGGGGCAGTGGAGCAAGCACGGATTGTGCAAAGTCCCAACCCGCTGCTGAATCAGCCGGTGCTGGAAGCCCTGCGCAAATGGAGCTTTCGGTCCGCGGAAATGAATGGGCGTGCCATAGGCGTGAAGGCTCTGCTGGGAATTCCGCTTCCCGTCACTCGGTAGCCGGGACTTTTCTTCGCCGGAACGAGCCGCTGGGCCGATCTGCCATTATGAACCCGTGATCACCAGAGGGGAGTTGAGTCGGAACGAAATAAGCATTCCGGCCTCCAATTGGGGCTCGACGATACTGGAAGGGGAAGAAGCGACGACACGCATTCCGTTGGCGGAGACGGGATAGGTCCGCTCGCCCACCACAAGAGAATCGAGGTACAGGACGACGGAGGGCGGAATGCGGGTCGGGGTCGCCGCACCCTCCGCTTCGACCCTCAGATAACAGAGGCTGCCTCGCGGGATGGCGATCTGCCGATTGACGCGAATGTCCTGCGCCACCTCGGCCTCGATCACAGTGCCGGCCGTCAGACGAACCGTTTCCTTCAAGCGGACCGGCAAGATCGTCTGCTCGAGAATCGTGACGGTGTCAACGGAAGCCCTGCGGGCGCCGGAAGCCCGCGAAGATGAACTCAGGGTTCCGCCGACCACGCTGAGACCCAGTGCTGCCGAGCCGGAGGCTTCCTGCTCCGGTGCGGCTGGGGTGCGCGGGATTTGTTCCTGCCGCAGCGAGCCCGTCTCCCGGACATGCGATTGTCCCACCGTTGGCTTGGGCTCCTTACCTGTCCGTATGTAAACCAGCACATAGTAGGTGGAAATGGTGCCCAGGAGGAAAATCACGGTAAACGTGGCCAGGAAGTGGACTGAGATCCTCGGTTTGGCTGCTCGGGGTTCCGGCGAGGGAGCTGGCTGCGCGCCGACCCCCAGAGCAGCCGAGCAGTATATGCACTGGAGATGCGTAGCGGATTGGATTCGCTGGCACTCCGGACACTTGCGAACCCTAGACAGGGTCAGACGGCATTGGGGGCATTGCGTGGTTTCCAGCGCGTAGGAGTTGCCGCAATTCATGCAGAGCGCGATCGGCTCCGCCTCTGGCAACTGGCGAAACGAAGACGGTGGATTCCGTTCATCCGCCGCAGCCACTGCAACCCCCTCCAGTGAAAACTACTTTCTTGGCTCTTCCGCAAGACTGTCAATCCGCGCGTTCCGTCACCGTTACCGCCCTGGAAGCAATACAACTTTAACCCCCTGTGGTTTGTCGTGTAAAGCCCCCGGAGAACCCGTGACGGCTACACCATTTCGAAAAAGGCTCCTACAGTCCTCCCGGCGTCCCAATCGGCAAAAAATCGGTGTCAAGCTCGGCGCCAATCCGCACAGATAGAGACACGTTCCTCTCAGAGGAGTTCCACGTGGATTCCTCGGACGGCGGCGCCTCCCGGCCCGCCCCTATTTACGAGTATTCTCCTCGATCTTTTGCAAGGATTGGAGCATCTTGTTCGTCTTCCGTATGTACAGAACCGGAAAATAGGCTGCCATACCCGCAATGAAGATCGTGCATGCTGCCACTAATTCCACGTGTTGTCTCCTTTGTGCGAGTGAGTTAAATCGTGTGATAATGATACTGAAAAAGCACGCTTTTTCCCAAAATCTTTTTGTCCATTGGGGTACCTCGCCTTGCACAGGCCCTTGTCTATGCGGCCTTTAGAGAAACCAGGCCACTGCTGCTGTGGGGCGGGGCGGATTCCTCTTGACGCCTAGCGATGCCTACTCACATCGTATCCCCCCTGGGGGTGCGCGCCGCAGATTGTAGATATGCGAGGCGGAGATTCCCGCCAAGCGTTGGAACTCGGCCTGGCCAAAAACCCGGTATTCCCGCTGCACGATGCGCCGCACCGCCGGGCCGGAGAGTCCTTCGT
>CAYWWM010000460.1:0-2946 GCA_964461735.1 uncultured Solibacteraceae bacterium
GGATAAGCCCGCTGGCAAAACGGGCACTGGAAATCGGAAAATTCGACGATCGTAACCGGCGCATCAGGGTTGCCGAAAACCCGGTCCGGATCGTGGCTGACTTCGACTTTGGGCGGCCGAAGAAAAACGGCGACGTCGGCGCGCGCGCGGAGACTTTGGAAATACGCCGCCCGGGCCTGCTCGACCCTCGATTGCCGGATCATCTGCTCGATCTGCTCCTTCACGTCTTCGAGCGGGCGATTGATGCGGTCCTTCTGCGCCGTGTAAACCGCTTCGACCTCCGCACCCGTGGGCCGGCTCACTTTGTCGTCCGCTTCCCGTTCGAGCAGCGCCTCCGCCGAGATGCCTTGGCGGACGGCTTCCGCTGCGAGGAGTTTCTGGTTGATGAGAGCTTCCAGCGCCTGGGCCTTGATCTCGTATTCCTGCCGGCGGAGCTGGATCATCTGCCCCGAGACGAGCGGCGCCAGGTCCGCATCGTGAATCGCCACTCCGTTGAGGACGGCGACCGGCTCCTGCGTCTGCGCCCAGGCCGGATCGCCCGACCAGACCATCGCCGAGAGGAACCAGAACAAGCCGAGCCGTAAAGCCGCCGCCGCAGCAGCCCGGCGCGGCGTGGGAAGAGCCGAGCGACGGCACGAACGTGCCAGGTCCTGTCTTGCTACCATAGGGTTTCACTCCATTCCGCAGCCATGGCCAATGGCGGCAACGGCAGTTCGAGCCGGCTCCTGGGGCTCAGGACGAGCGCAGGCAGGCCGGCCGAATCGGCGATTCAGCAACAGCTTACTGTAAAAGGAGAGCGCGAGGAAAGGGTTTTTATTCGCGCCGGGCGCACCCGAACCGCTTGACTCCCCCACGGTGCTGCGATATATAGAAGCTTCGCACGGAAGGAGAAGGCCATCATGCGTTCCTGGATTCGACTCATTCCGATCGTCGTCATCGCCCTGGCGCCCCTGGCAAGCCGCGGGCAGACCCCTCTGCCGCCGGAAGTGGCCCGTCACGGCTATGCCGACATGATCGTCGTCAACGGCAAAGTCATCACGGTGGATGACGGCGGCCCCAATCAAAATCCCGGAAACATCCACGAGGCCATGGCGGTCAAGAACTCCCGCGTGATCGCGCTCGGAACGAGCGAGCGAATCCGCACCCTGGCCAATGCCGACACCGCCGTCGTGGACCTGCGCGGCCAGACGGTGATTCCAGGGATCGTCGAATCGCACGTGCACATCTTCGGAGACCCGCGCGTCGCCGCGCAGATGGGGCTGCGCAGCCCCGACAAGGGGATCAACGTGCGCGTCACGGCGGGCCGCGACATCGAAAACACCCGCCTGCGCGTTGAAACCGCCATCCGCGACGGCCTGACGCGCGTGCAGCCCGGCGACTGGATTCGCGTCGGCATCGAGGCCAACCCGCAAGAAAAGGTGAGCAGCTCGCATGTGTTCAGTTGGGTGACGCTCGGCAACTTCGAGCCGCGCGAACGGCTCGACCGCATCGCCCCCAACAATCCCGTGATCGTGCAAGTGGCCAGCCGCGCCACCGTGAACAGCGCCGCCTGGACCCTGATGCAGGACTATTTCCCGGAACTGGAAGACTATTACGAGACCGCGCTGCCGGACGTGACCGATTCGCCCGAAAAGGGCGTGATCGGCGTCGAGGGCATGGTGGCGCTGCAATGGGAAATCTGGTGGGGCAAGGCGGAGTTGAGCCTGCTCGCCGACATGATGCGCCGCACGCTCGAAGTGGCGGCGGGGCACGGCATCACCACCTTCAGCTCGCGGCTGACGCATCCCCGGTTGATGGACACTTACGCCATGCTCAACCGCGAAGGGCAGATGCCGATCCGCTTCGCCGCTCTGATGGAGGCTCACCGGCGTCCCCGCGACTCTGACACCGTCCGCCAGGTATATCAAATGACTGGCAATCTCACCGGCGTCGGCAATGATTACTTCTGGATCAACGGCGTGGCGAGCGAGCTCTGGGATTCGAGCTTTCCGCAGGGTTGTCTCGGGCCGGACGTCCCGGCGCCCCCCGAAATCAAGCGCCGCGAAATGTGCCCCGGACCGGGCAAGCTGTATTACGACACGCTGAAGAACGCGCTTTCCTCCGGATGGCGCTTGGCCGGCATTCACGGCGTGGCGAGTCACGGCGTGCGGCTGTTCCTCCAGATGATTGACTCGGTGGTCGCAGAGGGACACCTGACCGTGGACGACGTCCGTAAGCTGCGCCTCACGGTCGAGCACGCCGAGGCCCTCGGCAACCAGCCCGACGTGATCGCGGGCCTCAAGAAATACGGCATCATCGTGAGCGTGCATCCGCCGCGCCTGTTCCGCACGCCGGACTACCTGCGCGATTACGGGCCGCAGGTCGAGCCGTTCATGGAGCCGATCAAGAGCTGGCTCGAAGCCGGCGTCCGCGTCGTCGGCCAGATGGAGCGCTATCGGAACGTCGGGTACGTCTGGACGATTCCCATGACCCGCCGCATCATTGACGGCAAAGTGGTCCTCCCCGAGCAGGCTATTGACCGCGTGACCGTGCTCAAGATGTGGACCAAGTGGGCCGCCGAGTACGTCATGAAAGAACAGGAGATCGGCTCGCTCGAAGTTGGCAAGCTCGCCGATTTCGTGGTGCTCGACAAGGACTACCTCAGCGTTCCGATTGACCAGATTCCGGAGATTAAGCCGCAGATGACCGTCGTCGGAGGCCAGGTTCGCTTTCTCACTCCCGAGTACGCCCGCGCGCTCGGGCGCGACGTGGTTGGCGCGAACTTTGAGCCGGACTACAAGCCTTGGGGTCCCTACGTCCCCGAATACAGCGCCGGCGGCGGCGGGGATTAGGCGGCGCAATTACGAGCCAGGCTAAGCGGAGTCTTCGGCGGAGCGGCTTGCAGTCGTAAGGGGGGTTATGCGACAGCTTCTCGCAATTTACGGTCTCGCGGGATTCCTTGTTCTC
>CAYWWM010000461.1:0-2929 GCA_964461735.1 uncultured Solibacteraceae bacterium
ACCCCGAAACCGACTTCGCCGTCCACGCCGAACACCGCGGCGCCGCCAGCCCCACCCGCACCGTCAGCTCCTTCGACGAGAAGAAGGACGTCTACCTGGTACTGGAAATTGATCCGGCGCGACAATAATGTTGGTTCATGTCTCGGGCATGACATATCCTGCGGCCTGAAGCGTTTCAAAATGGAGATAGCATGAGCCACGGGTCGGAGGAAACAGATTCCGGCCTTACATGGATGTATATTGCGGTGATGCGGAGACAGTGCTCTTAACGCTGCCCGCTGAAATCTATAACTGTGTGATCACTTCCCCCCTATTGCTGGCTGAGGGATTATGGTGTGTCTAACCAAATCGGGCAAGCCCTCTCGAACCCGGCGATCCCAAGCGGCTACAGGGCGAACCTCGTGACATCCCGACTCTTTTGCATAGTCGAGCGATTCAACCAAGGGAGACACCGGAACAGTTTAGGCTTGCCTTTGAGGAAGAGCACGAGGAATTGCGAACGGAGGGGCAAAAGCCAGACTAGGGTTCTCCGTGATTCTGACTCCAGTCACCTGACTTCTGTCTTCTTTAATACGGCGGTTTCAGGGGGGTGAACTCGAATTCCTTGGGGTCGAGGCTGCGCTGGCGGAGTTGCGCGATCAGCTCCTCGATGCTCTTGCCGGCGGCCTCGATGCGCCGCAGGCGCACGTCTACGTACTCGACGCCGTCCTTGGTGACTTTGTGCGGCGGGCTGTAGAGCCGGAAAGCGATCCAGGTGTTGGCGTACTGCAAGCGGTCCGTGACGCTCAGGTCCTCGACGGCCCGGCCTATCAGTGTCTTGACATCGTGAGCTCCCGCCGTCTGGGTCGCCCCTGTTTTCGTGGCCATGGTTCTCCTTTACCCTACGTTGTCATCCCGAGTGAAGCGAGGGATCTGCTTTTCAACCTTGCTCCGAGGACCTATCCCCGGCAGCGACTTGCAATTATCCTAATGTTTTACCCTGACTGCAAGGGGGCCTTTAGGTTCGCACTACGCGCCGGCCTTCGATCCGCCAGCCGCCGGAGAGCACGAGATTGATCGCCTCAGAATAAATGCGGTGTTCTTCTTTCAGTATACGGGCGGAAAGCGTTTCCGGCGTGTCCTCGTCGAGGATCGGAATCGCAGTCTGGACGACAATCGGCCCGGCGTCCAAGTTCTCATCCACAAAATGTACCGTGCAGCCGGTGATCTTGACGCCGTATTCGAGCGCTTGACGCTGCGCGTCGAGGCCGGGAAAAGCGGGGAGCAGCGAGGGGTGGATGTTCAGAATGCGGTTCGGAAACTCGCAGACGAAGTACGGGCTGAGCAAGCGCATGAACCCGGCCAGGCAGACCAGGTCCACCTGTTTTTCTTTCAACACGGCGACCACCTGCCGGTCGTACTGCTCGCGTTCGAGTCCCTTGGAAGGGATCATGCGCGTGGGAAGGCCGCGGCGCTCGGCTTCTTCGAGGCCCGGGGCGTTCGGGCGGTTGCTGATGACCACGGCAATCTCAGCGGGGATTTTCCCCACCGCAACGTTGTCCGCGATCGCCAGGAAGTTCGAGCCGCGCCCGGAAAGCAGAATGCCGAGCCGGTGCGTCGTGGCCATGCAGTCTCCTCGAAAGAAGTAGTCAGGAGTCAGTAGTCAGGAGCCAGAAGAAAATCGAGTTCCTGTGCTGACTACTGACTACTGGCTACCGACTCCTTGCTTCTACTCGTCACTTGTCACTCGTCACTGCCGTTCATCCCGTAAGCGCGCCGACGATACCCGGGCCGGCCTCTTCGAAGACCACGCCGCGCCGGCCCCGAGCGATCCAGCCGATGCGGTAGAACGTTTCTTTTCCCTGCTGCAAGATCGCCGCGGCCTTGTCCACTTTCTTCGGCGAGACGACGAGCGCCATGCCGATCCCAAGGTTGAACGTGCGGCGCATCTCGTCTTCGGGAACGGCGCCGATCTCGCGCAGCAGGGGGAAGACCGGCGGTTCGGGCCAGCTTCCGGCTTCGACGTGGGCTTCGAGGCCACGCGGCAGGATACGCGGCAGGTTGCCGGGAATGCCGCCGCCCGTGATGTGCGCCGCCCCTCGGAGCACGCCCGCGCGGTTCAGCCGGTCGAGGATCACGGCATAGCTGCGGTGCGGCTTTAGCAATTCCCCCGCCACGCTCGACCCGAGGCGCGGCAACTGGTCTTCGAGCGCATAGCCTCCGGTTTCGATCAGAAGCCGGCGGGCAAGCGAGTAGCCGTTCGTGTGCAGTCCGGCCGAAGGAAGGCCGAGCACGAGATCGCCTGCCTGAATGCCGCTTCCGTTCAGAATGCGGCTGCGTTCGGTAATGCCGACAATGAAGCCTGCCAGGTCATATTCCCCCTCCCGGTAAAAGCCGGGGAGTTGCGCCGTTTCGCCGCCAATCAAAGCACAGCGATGCGCACGGCATGCCTCGGACAATCCGGTCACGACCTGCTCGAGAACTTCCGTCTCCAGCCGTCCGCATGCGAAGTAGTCGAGAAAGAACAGCGGCGTCGCGCCCTGAACCGCGATATCGTTGGCGCAGTGGTTCACCAGATCCGCCGCCACGGTTCTGTGACTTCCGGTAGCAAACGCAACCTTGAGTTTCGTGCCGACGCCGTCGGTGCTCGAAACCAGGACCGGGGATTTCCAGCGCCGCTTGTCGAGCGCAAACAGCCCGCCGAAGCCGCCGACGCCGGCAAGCACGTTGCGGTCCAGGGTCTTCTTCGCAAGCTGCCGGATGCGTTGTTTGGCGCGGTCCGATCGGGCGATGTCAACGCCGGCGGCGGCGTAGGTTGCAGCAGGTTTCGGCATTGGTAGACTGTTCAGTAAGGCAGGTCACTCGCTGCGCTTGGGATGACATCAGGGGAAGAAAACTCATCGTCGGCTGGCGGCTTCCATCTGCAAGTTGACGAGCTTGGTGGGATAGT
>CAYWWM010000462.1:0-2906 GCA_964461735.1 uncultured Solibacteraceae bacterium
GTTGACTTGGGCGCCGGGAATCAGGTTCAGCAGCTCTTCGGACTTGACGCCCATTTCCTGCGCCATGAGGTGGCAGGGCTGGTGGTAGCGCAGCTTGCCGACTTCTTGCTTGAAATCGAGGTCGAGCTTGCCTTCCGCGTGCAGCTTCACCAGGTATTCGGAAACGTCGTAGGTGTTCTTCGAAACGAGCCGGGCGTCTTCGGTCGGCAGGAAGCTCGGGTAATCGTGCTTGATCATGTAGCTGCAACTGGCGCTCGGCACGATGATCTTGCGGCCCTCGCGGACGGCCTGGCTCAGCGACGCCACGTTGGCCGCCATTTTCTTCCTGGCCCGCTCGGGCATCCCGGCGTCCACCAGCGGCAAGCCGCAGCACTGCTGCCGCGGGGCCGAGTACTCGATTCCGTTTTTCTCGAGCACGGCGACCGTCGCCTTGCCGATCTCCGGGTCGTTGTAATTCACCATGCAGCTATAGAACAGCGCGACTTTCTCCTGCTTTCCGTTCTTCGCCGGGACGGCGCGGGGCGTGCGTTTCCGCAGCCACTTAGCAAAGGTCTCGGAATGAAACTGCGGCAGCCAGCGGTCGCGGTGCACGCCCAAATACTCTTCGAGCGCGCCGCGCAGCAGCGGGTTGCGGTTGGCCCAGTTGACGATCGGCGCGGCGTAACTTGCCAGCGTGCCCATCAGGTCGGTGTGGCTGAAGATATAGTCCGCGAGCGTGTGGCCCTCCTGCTTTTTGCGGACCAGGCTGTAGCGGACCAGCGTGCGCGGGAAGTCAATATCGAGCGCGTGCGGCGGCGTATACGGGCAGATCGGATCGCAAATCTTGCACTGGTAGCAGAGGTCCGCCACGTCCCGGATTTGCCGGTCGCTCAGCTCCTCCACCTCGCCGAACACGCCGGCCACGTCGTCGGTGACCTCGAACAGTTTGACGAACGACGGGCAGAGCTGGTAGCAGACGCGGCAGCCGTGGCAGACGTTGAAGACGCGCGTCATTTCTTTCTGGAGCGCCGCCGGGTCCCAGAATTCCGTGGACTGGAGATCAAAGTTCATGGGTTGTTCTTTTACATTCAGTATTGCGAAAGATAATAAATGCAACTTCCTCGAATAGTGGAATCGTTCTAAAGCAGAACCGATCAACTCCGGGATGTTTTGGTTGTCGTGGGCATTGCCGCAATGAGGGCTCGCAAGGCAGCGTTGACTGCCTGGGGGTTTGAGAAGACTTCGGAAACATCGGGGTCGAGAACCACAATGACTCGGTCTGCATCAGCCCGTCCCGCGAATCGGTTCGGTTTCGCTTTGCGATAATCGAATCGGTACTCCGCAAGCATCTCGGACGGTGCGGCTTTGCGGCTCCTAGATCGCTGTGTTTTTCTCATAATCCACAGACCAGTATATCTTTTCCCGACTCAACGCACTCTGCGGGGCATGCGCAGGTACTCGATCAGCGAGATGCCGATGCGGTCCTCGAAGCGCTCGGCGAGCGACGGAAACTCGCCGGCGGGCTCGTCCTGCGCCACGCGCTCCACGCGATGCATGGGGTAGAACACCGTGGCCAGCGAGATGACCGCCGGCTCGGCGTCGAGCACCTGCCGCATCCAGTCGTCCAAGGCGTTCAAATCGAGGCCCTGGATCGTGACGCCGGCCTCCGTCAGCGCGACCAGCCGCCCCCAAATCTTCTCGCGCGGATTGTTCAAGCTCACAATGACAATCGTGTCGGGTTGCATCTCCGCGTCTTTCCTCTCCGGGCCTCTCCGCAGCGGACCTCTTCTCCAGTCACTCGAACTGGTTTCAACAATGCGTTTTGAGGCGCGAACCGTAAGGGCACGGTTTCAACCGTGCCGTAAAGAGCCCGTAAAAACAGGGGCTTCAGCCCCTGAGGGACCGTCCGTTCTTCTCCGTTGCGCCATGAAACGCATTTCTGAAACCAGTTCTATAACGTCACGGGACGATCACTTGACGAGGGCGGGCGATTTCAGCCGCCGCCGCAGTTCGTTGGCGCGCTCGAAGATGCGCTCGAGCTCCCGGCTGCGCAGGTTGTCCCGCACATGTTCGAGCGTCTGAATGCAGGCCGTCAGCGAGCGCTCCAGGTTTTCGGCGTTGGTGAGGCAAATATCGCGCCAAACATTGTACCCGCTGTCGGCCAGCCGCGAGGCGTCGCGCAGCCCGCCGCCGGAGAGCTCCAGGTCCTCCGGCAATTTCACATTTTCCATCACGGCGACGGCCAGCGCGGTCGAGACGAGCTGCGGTAGGTGGCTGGTCCAGGTCACGATTTCGTCGTGCAGCTCCGCGTCGAGAATCACCACCCGCGCCCCGATGCGGTCGAGCCACGCCGCAAACGAGCGCGTGACCGGCTCGTCGAGATGATGGCGGCTGTAGGGCGTCAGCGCGTAGCGCGCCTCGCGGAACAGGTCCGCGTCGGCGTTGTCCACGCCCGTGCTCTCCTTGCCCGCCATGGGATGCCCGCCCACGAACCACGGCGGGCCGGGAAACAACTCCACTCCTTTGTCGCAGATGACGGCTTTGGTGCTCCCCGCGTCGGTCACCAAGGCGTCTTCCTTGACGAGCGGCGGAAGCTGCCCCAGCAGCTCGAGGATGGTCAGGATCGGCGCCGAGAGGTATACCAAGTCGGCGTCGGCCACGGCCTCGGCGAGATTCGACGAGCCGGAATCAATCGCGCCGCGCCGCCGGGCCTTCTCCAGCGTCGCCGGACGCCCGTAACCGACCACGCGCCCCGCGAACCCCGCCTTCTGGAGCGCCAAGCCCAGCGACCCGCCGATCAGCCCCACCCCGCAGATCGTCACTTGCCGAATTTTCCCGAGCAGCTCTTCACTCATTCGATGACCAATTCCATATGGATGGCGTTTCGCCTGCTCTGGTTCCCACTGCGCAATCTGCAAAATCTCTGG
>CAYWWM010000463.1:0-2899 GCA_964461735.1 uncultured Solibacteraceae bacterium
ACGATCAGCGTCTACCGTACGGATGACGATATGGTCTTCACGGGCGTGCTTCGGGATGTCACCGGCCGCCGGCGGGCGGAGACGGCGCTCCAGATCAAGACGGATCAACTGCAATTGATCACCGATGCGATGACGACGTACCTCCAAAGCGGCAACTGGAGGGAGGCGAGCGCCATCCTGCTGAGCGGAGTCCTGAAATTGACCGAAAGCGAGTACGGATTCGCGGGCGTCGTGGTCGACGGGCCCGCGCTTCGCATTCTTGCTCACCAGGGCATTGTCTGGGACTCTGGCGTCAACAGAGAGTTTTACGAGAAGGCGTTGAAAACGTACGAGGAGGTCGGATACCTCGAGTTCACCAGCTTCGACAACCTCTTCGGGAGTGTGATCACGAGCGGGAAGGCTGTGCTGTCGAACAATCCCGGCGCCGACCCTCGCGCCGGCGGACTTCCGCCCGGTCATCCGCCGCTGCGCCACTTCCTGGGCGTGCCATTTCTGCGAGGTAGCGAAGTGGCCGGAATGATCGGGGTGGCCAATCGCCCGGGAGGGTACACCGAGGTGGAGCAAGCCTTACTTGAGGCGTTCACCCAGACGGCGAGCGTTCTCTACGACAGCTACCGGAGGCGCGAACGAGAGACGTTGCTTGAGGCCCAGCTTCGGCAGTCCCAGAAGATGGAAGCTATCGGGCAGCTTGCAGGAGGCGTGGCGCACGACTTCAACAACCTCCTGACGGCCATCTCCGGCTACACACACTTCATCCTGACCGGCCTCAGCAAGACCGACCCGCTGCGCCACGATGCGGAGGAGGTCAGGAAGGCGGCAGACCGCGCTGCCGCGCTGACCCGCCAGCTCCTGGCATTCAGCCGCAAGCAGGTCCTGCAGCCGAAGGTGTTCGATCTCAACGCGCTCGTTGCTGAGGTCGAGAAGATGTTGGGGCGGCTGATCGGCGAGGACATCCAGTTGATGGCGGAGTTGGCGCCCCGGCTCGGATCGGTGCAAGCCGACCCAGGGCAGATCGAGCAAGTGATCATGAATCTCGCCATCAATGCCCGCGATGCGATGCCTCGCGGCGGCAGACTTACCATCGCGACGGCGAACGTCGAACTGGACCGGATGTACACGCGCACTCATCCCGGGTCCACGCCCGGTCCGTACGTCATGCTCGCTGTGAGCGACACGGGAGCGGGCATGGATGCGGAGACGCGGGCGCACATCTTCGAGCCTTTCTTCACGACCAAGGGCCAGGGGAGGGGCACCGGACTTGGCCTGGCAACCGTCTACGGCATCGTCAAGCAGAGCGGCGGCTACATCACCTTCTCCAGCGAGCCAGGGCGCGGAACGGCGTTCCAGATTTATCTGCCGAGGGTCGAGAAGCCGGCGGAGACTGTCCGTTTGCATCAGCCGGCTGCAACGCCGTTCCGAGGAAACGAAACCATCCTCCTCGTGGAGGACGACGACATGGTGCGGGCGCTCGTGCGTGAAGTCCTCAAGAAGAGTGGCTACACCATCCTTGAGGCGCGCAATGGCGGCGAAGCGCTGCTGATTTGCGAGCAACATGCAGGACCGATCCACCTGGCCGTTACCGACATGGTGATGCCCGGGATGAGCGGGGCCGACCTCGTGAAGCGGCTGGCGCCGTTGCGGCCCGGGATGAAGGCCCTTTACATGTCGGGCTATAGCGAGCACGCCGTCCTGCGGAAAGGCGTGCCGGATCCGGGCGCCGCGTTCATGCAGAAGCCTTTCGCGCCGAACGAACTCGCACAGAAGATCCGCGAGGTGCTCGACGCGGGGCTCTCGTAGCCGGACCGTTGTACCGCATCAAGCGCTGGCTCATTCCGAGTCGAGACCGGCGCTCCTTGCCACAGACGGAACGCGCCAGGTTTCGTCCGACATCGAAACTGAGAAAACCAGGCAAGAAATGAGCCGCGAGTGAGAGCGAGACGTCCCCAGCTACGCGGTGTTACTCTGCCGTGACTGACGTAATGTCATGCAGGTTTTGACCTTCCCGGAACCTTGCAGTGTGGTAGGATGTGCTCTCGGTCCTCGATACTCCCCCGTTTCTTTTTATCAGATAAGATCGTCTTTAGAGGATGACATGGCTCGCGCTCGACACCTTCGTAATGCTCCGATAAGGGAAGCCTTGGTCGACATCGCTGTGACAGCAAAGCCGGGCACTGAGCTTGAAGCGCTTGAACGCCTTCATGAGCAGGTGGGCGCCGAATTCCCGCATAAACGAGAACTGCGGACGGCGGAAGTTGAACTCGACTTGACGCACGAGACGAACAGAATTACGAAGACGCCGCTGGGTTACATGTTCAGAACAGCCGATCGCCAGAAAGTGGTTCAATTCAGATTTAATGGATTGACCTTCAATTGGTTGAAACCATACACACACTGGAATGATGTTCGCAGGTACGCGCAGAAAATGTGGCGAATCTATGCGGGAGCGCTGAAGCCTGAAAAGGTGACCAGACTGGCTCTTCGATACATCAACCAGATTGAATTACCAGTACCCGTCAGAGACTTTGGTGAATACCTTGCGGCACAGCCGAATATCCCGGCCGCATTGCCCCAGAGCGTGGCGAACTTCCTTACGCGAGTCACCATCTACGACGAATCCACAGCTTGTGGGGCTGTGATCACTCAGGTTTATGAGGGACTGGTAAATCCAAAAGTTTTTCCCCTGATACTGGACATCGATGCATCAAAAGCAGTGTCTTTGCCGGCAAGTGCGGAAGAAATCTGGGAAATTTTTGACCAACTCCGAGATTTCAAGAATCGTATTTTCTTCGAAAGTCTGACAGAAGATGCCGTGAGGTTATTCGAATGAGCCGTCTGCTTATTAATCCGCCTCGATATCGAGGATGTACGTACTATGCCAAGAACGCTGTTGGCAAGGAAG
>CAYWWM010000464.1:0-2886 GCA_964461735.1 uncultured Solibacteraceae bacterium
GCAGCGTGGGCTCCCCGCCCGTCAGCCGGAACTTGCGGAAGCCGACCGAGACGGCCACGCGCACTACGTCCGCGATCTCCGCCGGGGCCAGCAGCTCCTCGCGCGGAAAGTATTGCAACCCGTTGATCGGCATGCAATAGACGCAGCGCAGATTGCAATGGTCGGTAAGCGAAATGCGAAGGTAATTGATTTCGCGTTGGTATTGGTCTAGGGGCATCTGCCCGCCTTCGGTCCCGCCCGTCGAAATGAGCGGCCTTGCTGGACAACGTCGTCCGAGGTGCTCTGCCGTGGAGGAGAGGAATTTTGCGAGCGGCGAGAACCGGCGTAGCTCGGGACGCCGCCGGCGGTCCCGCGGCCCCGATGCAGGACACGTCTCGCGGAGCCGTTCTCTACGCGCCGGATGCTGACGCGCCAGCCCGAGGTTACACGCTGCCCGAACGTTACACGCTAAAGGAACTGCCGCAGCCGCAGGTACTCTTGACGTTCGGGTTGCTGAACTTGAATCCCGAGCCTTCCAGCGTCTCCACGTAGTCAATCTCGGTGCTGTCGAGATACAGCAGGCTGGCCTGGTCCACGAACACCTTCAGCCCGTCGAACTGGTAGACCTTGTCCATGCCCAGATCGTCGCCGTTGCCGTTGCTCTCGAACGTCATGGCGTAACTGAAGCCGGAGCAACCTCCGCCCATCACACCCAGCCGCAGACCGGCCGGCACGGGGTCCTGCTGCGCCATGATCTCTTTCACCTTGCTCACTGCCACTGGAGTTAACGTAATGCCCACAAATTCCTCCTTGCATCGCCCTCGGCGCATTCGCGGGCTGGCTCGGCAGCGCAAACGTATCCTTCCCGCATCCGGACGCCCGCCAACCTCTACGCCCAAGGCTCTCAGTTCATTGTACTCTTTTTCTCCTCGGCGCTGTCAATCTGTTGGGGAGTAGGGAGTAGAGAGTGGGGGAGTGGTTGTCATCCCGAGGAGCCCTTCGGCGGCTCTCCGGGTAAACTCCGCGACGAGGGACCTGCTCTTGTGTTCGCTATTCCCCACTCCCTACTCTCTACGCCCCCCTTCTTCTCACGACCCGGCTCGCTTTCACGCGGCCGTCGGCTGTTTCGCCGGAGACGAGCGCTCCGGGATCGAAGATGCGCACTTCGGGCCGGATGCCGATGTGATGCTTCAACTTGTCCGAAACCGCAGCGGCCAGCTTTTGCTGTTCGTCGTTGGAGAGGGACTGAGTCGCCTCGACCTCGACCGAGATTTCCTGCACCGAACCCTTGCTTTCTTCGACCAGGCGCCATTCCAGACCCAGCTCGGGGATGGTCCGCAGCACGTTCTCGACGGACTTCGGATAGACGCTCACGCCCCGCAGCTTCAGCATTTCATCGGCGCGGCCCTTCACCTCGCTCATGCGCTGGAAGGTGCGGCCGCACTCGCAGGGGTCGTCCCGCAGCGAGACAATGTCCCCGACGCGGTAGCGGAAGAACGGCGAGGCTTCCCGGAACAGCGACGTGATCAGCAGCATTCCGTCCTGCCCGGCGGCGACGGGCCGTTTCGTCTCCGGGTCTACGGTCTCGAAGATGTAAGCGTCTTCGGAGATGTGCCAGCCGCTGCGCAAGTGGCATTCGTAAGTGGACGCGGGCGCTTCTACGCTGCCGTAGTTGTCATAAATGCGAGTATTCCAGCTCCGTTCCAGTTCCTGCCGCGTCTCCGGCGAGCAGAACTCCGCCGTCACGTACATCATCTTGAACCGGAAGTCCCGCGCCGGGTCGAGTCCCATCTCCCGCGCCGTTTCCGCGAGGCGCAGCGCGTAGGAAGGAGTTGAGATCAGGACGGTGGCGCCCCACTTGCGCGCGATTTCTATCTGCCGCCGGGAAGGAGTCATGGCGCCCGTCCCCGTCGCCAGCACGCCCGCGCCGAGCTTCATGGCGCCTTCGATGGCAATCGGGCCGCCGATGTAGAGGCTGAACGGCAGCGTCACCTGGACCAAATCGTTGGGGGTCACGCCTTGCGCGCGCAGCCGCCGCGCCGAAAGCTCCGCGATGCGGTCGAGGTCCGACTGCGTGTGGAAAAACGGCTTCGGCGCACCCGTCGTCCCCGAGCTAGCGTGGATGCGAACGGGATTGGCGACCCCCTGATAGCTGCCGAAGGGAGGATTTTCCGCGAGGTCCTGCTCGAAATCTTCTTTGGTCACGAGAGGAAGTTTGACCAGGTCCGCCGGCGTCTGGATGTCTTTCGGCCGCACGCCCGCCGCCTCCCAGCGCTTGCGATAGAAGGGCACGTTCTTCCACGCGTTCTCGACCTGGGCGCGCAACAGCCGTCCTTGCAAAGCCACAATCTCGGCGCGGGAAGCCCGCTCAATTGGTTCCAAGACCGCCTCCGTCTATCTGACCATAAGTCAGATCATGCACCTTTCGGGATGATCTGAACACGGACCATGGCAACAGGATCAGGACTCCCACGGATTCAAGAGCGGCACTTGCGCCGCAGCAAAATCGCCGACGTTGCGGGTGACCAGCGTGAGATTGTAATGCAGCGCGGTGGCGGCCAGCAGGCCGTCAATGATCGCCAACGGCTTCCCTTTTCGTTTGGCTTGGGCGGCGAGCAGGCCCCAACGATTCGCAATCTCCTCGTCAATCGCCAACAGCCTCCCGGCAAAGCGGGCGCGCAGTTCCACGTCCAGCCAGGCCTCCAGGTGGGCGCGCCGTTTCCCTTGGGGAAGGCTGGCCAAACCTTTGCGAATCTCCCCCAGCGTCAGAACGCAGAGGTGAAGCAACCCCTCGTCGGCGGAGTCAAACCACTCCATGACCCGCAGTTCCGGCGTGACCCGAACCAGCTCCGAAACGCAATTGGTGTCGAGCAGAAAGCCGCTCATGACTCACCTACAGCTCCACAT
>CAYWWM010000465.1:0-2876 GCA_964461735.1 uncultured Solibacteraceae bacterium
GGTAGCTGCACTCGCTGAAGTCCTCGAGGTGGTAGCCGCCGACGCGGTCAATGAAGGTGCCGAAACAGCCCATGTCCGCCCAGGTCTCGAGCGGCTCGCGGAAAATTTCGAGGATGCGGTCCTTGGAGCGGTTCTTGAGCTGATAGGAAACGTCCACGTTCAGCTCGGCGAGAATCTTGACGAACTTGCGGTGGTGGTCAATCTCCTCCGCCGCCGTCTTGGCGAGCATCATCTGGTCCTCGGCCGAGGGCGCCGCGAGCACCCATTTCTCGACGTAGAGGTGCGGCCCGCCCAGCTCGCTGTCGGCCTGAATGGTCATGACCTTGATGAACAGGTCCTGATACTCCTTGGGCATCTTGGGAAAATCCTTGGCTTCAATCTTGTCCGTAAACATGCCTTCGACTCCTTTCCAATTCTTTCTGCCGTCGTTTCGCCCCGTCCGCGCCCCAACCCCTAGCCGGTCATCCCGAGCTTGAGCGACGAGGACTTGCACGCACTTTCTGGCGAGCCTTTTTCTCGGAACCGTTTGGCGAAACGCGCTCCCACTTCTCGCGGAAGCGCACGCCGGCGGATTTGAGAAGGTTATGAACCGGATCGCGCTCGGCCAGTGTCTTGCGCAATTGCGTGAGCCTGCGCTCCGGCTCGGTCGTGGTTACGCGGGCTTCCACGTGCACCACCAGGATCGGCTTGCGTACCTTCGCCAGCCCGTAAATGCCGCGCGGGTCGAACTCGGCCCAGATGGTGAAGTCCCAGGTGTGCAGCGCGAAATCCATGGTCTTGGCGACAAAGTTGCCCACCACGTTGAGCGAGCCCGCATAGGCCGCGAGCAGCGCTTCGAGCGGCATGAGGCCGCGATTCGTTCCTCCTAGCAGCTCAGGCATGTCGAGGCGCAGCGATTTCTCATTCGTGTTGACCACGATGCGCTGCGGGGATTCCATGGCGGCCTGAATCCGCAAGCCGGTCTGCGGGATTCGCTTGATCCTGACCATAACGGTTTCAGTCTAACAAGCGTTAGGTGGTTCGTCAAGCGAATGTTCGACGATGTTGACGATGGGAAACAGCCGTGTGCCCCGCAATGGTGGCCAGGAAATCCAGCCGAGAAAAAATCTACCCCCGTCCGGCGGGGGCGGTGTACGATTGTCCCCGGATGCCTTCCGGAATGACTTCCGGAACAAATGATGCGCCGGACTATCGGCCGATGGGCTCCACAACGGGGAACAAGCCTGCCAGGAAAGGATTCGCATGAAGGTTGGAATCATCGGTGTCGGAGCCGTCGGAACGTCGTGCGCCAAGGCGATGTTACTCAGAGGCTCGTGCCAGGAGATTGTTCTGCTGGACGTGAACGAACGCCGCGCACAGGGAGTGGCGAATGATTTATCGCACGGCGAAGTGTTGTGTCCCGCCACGCGGATTTCGGCGGGCGGCTACGATCAACTGCGGCAAACCGCCATCGTCGTGGTGACTGCTGGAATCAACGAGCAGGCCGGCAAAGCGATTGATCGCGGCGACAATCTCGGGAGGCTGCGTCTACTGCCGCACAACGCGGCGGTCTACCGGGAAATCATTCCGCGCATCCGCGAGGCCGCGCCGCAAGCCACCATCCTGGTCGTGACGGACCCGCCCGATCCCCTCGCCGACGTGGCGCGCCAACTGACGACGACGAATCCGGTCCTCAGCGCCGGCACGTTTCTGGACACGCTCCGGTTTCGTTTGCAAGTGGCGCGACGGCTGCAATGCCATCCGTCCTCCGTAGACGCCATGGTCCTGGGGGAGCACGGCACTTCGGCGGTTTATGTTTGGTCGTCCGCGCAGGTCGGAGGGCAGCCGGTTCTCGACCATGCCGCGAAGAGCGGCTGGGACCCGGCCCGCTTCCGCTCCGAGGTCGAGAGCGCCGTGAAGTTCGCCAACATCGAGATCATCGAAGGCACGGGCGCCAGTCAGCACGGCATCGGCATCGTAACGGCGCGGCTGGTCGAGGCCATGCTCCGCGACGAGGGGCTGGTTGCCCCGATCGGCGTCTTTCAGAAACAATTTTCCGTGACGCTGTCGCTTCCGGTCGTCATTGGGCGGGGCATGCCGCGCGTTCTCGCTCCCCAGTTGTCCGCCGAGGAGAGCGACGCACTGGCCCGAAGCGCAGCCGCGATCCGAGAGTCCATGGCTCTGCTGGCGTGAAGGAACCCTACGCTCCCACGTACGGCTGGTGCAGTTTCACCGGCTCGGCTTTCGGCTTGCGCGTCTTCATGTTGAGCAGCTCCACGAACATCGAGAACGCCATGGCGAAGTAGACGTAGCCTTTCGGGACGTGGCCCTCGAAGCCCTCCACGATCAGCGTGACGCCGATCAGCAGCAGGAAGCTGAGCGCCAGCATCTTGACCGTCGGGTGGCGCTCGACGAAGCCGCTGACCGGCCCCGCGAAGGCCATCATGAAGAGGACCGCCGCGACGATCGCGGTCACCATGATGCCGATCTCCTGTACCAGTCCCACCGCCGTGATCACCGAGTCGAGCGAGAACACGGCGTCGAGCAGCAGGATCTGGACGATCACGCTCGCAAAGGTGGGCGCCACGCGCGCCGACGAGTGGCCCTCCTCGCCTTCCAGCTTCTGATGAATCTCGTGCGTGCTCTTGGCGATCAGGAACAGCCCGCCGGCGATCAGGATGATGTCCCGCCCGGAGATTTCCTGGGCCAGAACGGTAAACAGCGGAGCGGTCAGTCCGATCACCCAGGAGATCGAGAGCAGCAGCAGGATCCGCAGAAACATCGCCAGCCCCAGGCCCACCAGGCGCGCCCTGGCCTGCTGCACCGCGGGAAGCTTCGACGCCAGAATCGAGATGAAAATCACGTTGTCAATCCCGAGCACGACTTCCAGCGTGAGC
>CAYWWM010000466.1:0-2866 GCA_964461735.1 uncultured Solibacteraceae bacterium
CCGTGAACCGCCTGGAAGCGCGGGCGGCGGAAATCTTCGGGCGCGAAGCGGCGCTGTACGTTCCGTCCGGCTCGATGGGCAACGCCGTCGCGCTGCGCGTCCACTGCCGGCCCGGCCAGGAAGTGATCTGCGAAGACAAGGCGCATATCTTCAGCTTCGAGATGGCGGCGATGTCGGCGGTGGCCGGGTGTCTCGCGCGGCCGATCCGGACACCCGACGGCATCCTGCGCTGGCCCCAGGTGAAGGAAGCCATCCGCCCGAAAGGGGGCCTCCGCGCGCCGACGGGATTGATCGAATGCGAGAACACGCACAACATGGCCGGCGGCACGGTGTTGCCGCCGGAGGTCGCCGAGGAAATCTGCGACGGCGCGCACGACGCCGGCATTCCGGTGCATCTCGACGGCGCGCGCATCTTCAACGCCGCCGTGGCGCTCGGCAAGAATGTCCGAGAGCTGACGCGGAAATTCGATTCGGTGATGTTCTGTCTGTCCAAGGGACTGGGAGCGCCGGTCGGCTCGCTGCTGGTGGGGAGTCGCGAGTGGATCGCGGAGGCGCGGCTGCAGCGGAAAATTCTCGGCGGCGGAATGCGGCAGGCGGGCGTGCTGGCTGCGGCGGGCCTGGTCGCGCTCGAGAAATCGCCGTCCCGCCTGCACGTGGATCACGAGAACGCGCGGCTGCTGGCCGAGGGCTTGGCTGCCCTGCCGGGCATCCAGCTCGACGCTTCCCAGGTGAAGACCAACATCGTGATCTTCGATGTTTCCGGAACGGGAATGACGGCGGCGGAATTTTCGAAACAACTGGCCGAGCAGCGGGTCCTTTGCCACGCCATCACTCCGACCACCATCCGCATGCTGACGCACTGCGACGTGGACCGCGCGGGGTGCCTGCGGGCGGTCGAAGCCGCCGAGCGCGCCGTACGCCGCGCGGTCGCTGTGTAGGAAGCTAATCGGGAAAGAGAAAAACCAGCGGATCCTCAGACTGCCAGGGTTGCGCGCGGAGCAATCTCCTGATCCGCGCCTCATCGTGCCGCGTTAATGCCCCAGTTCCACGCCCTCGTCCGCCATTACTTAACCTTGACGTACTTTCTCAGATTGTGGGCGGCGACGTCTGCCGAGTAGATGCTGCCCGCGTCATCGGCGGCAATGCCGGACGACGTGGACCCGACATCCAAGGTGTCGGGGTCCGCCGGGTCGGGAATGAAGGCCTGGAGCGACCCGTCCTTGGCGCTCCCGACCAGGATGCCCCGCAACAGGCCTTTCTTGGCTGTGGGATCGGGGAATGCGACGCCCGCATAAACGGTGTCGTCTTTACTCACAAACACAGAGCTCGGCTGACCGAACTGGCTCCACGCGGCGATGAACTTGCCGTCCTGATCGAAGACCTGGATGCGGTTGTTCCTGCGATCCGCGACATACACACGGCCTTGCGAACCGCCGATGAAGATGTCGTGGGGCTCATTGAATTCGCCGGGCGCCGCTCCTTTGCGTCCCCAAGCCTTGAGGAACCGGCCGTCCTTCGAAAATTTCACGACACGGGGAGAGTCGTGCTGGTTGGGCAAATGGCCATCCGTCACAAAGACATCGCCATTGGACGCGACGGCAACGCCGGTCGGCCGATCGAAGGTATCCGGACCATTCCCGGAGACACCCTGCTTGCCGAGCATCATCAGCACCTTGCCGGCCGAACTCAATTTGAGGACTTCGTGACCCATGACGACGCCGGCCGCGTTCTTGGCCGGCATGCCCAGCACGGTCGCCTCATCGTTTACGTCGCTGACCCAAACGTTCCCGTCCCGATCAACAGTGAACCCGTGAGGATAGGCGAACAGTCCCACGCCAAAGCTCTTCAAAAGCTTCCCCGACGGATCGAATTCCAAAATCGGCGGATTGGACTCGCCCCGCCCGATACAAGTGGCGTGGCCGGGGGGCACTGTGTTGAAGCACCGATGAAAGACCCAGATGTGGCCGTCGCTATGGACATGCACCCGGATGACCTCCCCCCAGCGCCCCCCGTTCATGCTCTGGGGAAGAGTCGGCCAGCCTTCCACGAGGCGATATGGATTGGGGAGTTCAGTGGGTTTCAGGTTTCGGGTTTGCTGGGCCTGCGCTGCGGCTCCCAATAAGGTGATAGCAAGCCAACTGACAACCAGCACCCATTCCGGTCGGCCTGCACGTAACATCGTGACCTCCTGTAGAACCCCTGCGGTATGCCACATCGGTGGCCACAACCGGGCTCAATTGGCCGCGGTAATCGAGTCCACCTGGATCGTCTTGGTTTTGGCGTCGAGCGTGCCGAGGACCCGAACCCTCTGTCCTGCGAACTTTTCCGGCGTCCGCTGGTCGCTCAACACGTAGGCGTCTTTGCCGTCATAGAGAACGTACGAGCCGCTATGGGCACTGATGCAGGCCAGGACGCACGCGGCGTCGGTAGGCGCCATTCGCATCCGGGAATGATCGGCTCTGCCGCACTCGTCGTCGGTGATGGTTCCGGTGAACGTCTGCTTGCCCTGCGCTGCAAGCAACGTTGCCACCGTGAGAAGACACAACACCCCTTGCTTCATAACGACTTTCAAGGATACCGCCAAGGTTACGAGCGCGAACACCGGGGCGGCTTGTAACGCCGCCCTACATCATCGAAGCATCATCCAATGATCCGGGGGTCTGCTATCTTCCCGGCACCATGATGTGGGCTTCTGACGTGCCCGAAAACATGACCCAGGCGCCGCCCGATTCGCGGACGTCCGGCAGTCCGGTGGTTGCCGACGTGGCACCCGGCATGGCGACAGTGGTGTGGCGGTTGGCGCGCGCCGCATCGGGTCCCCGGAAGTTAAAGAAGACGGACCCGTTTACGGCCTTCACGCGCGTTC
>CAYWWM010000467.1:0-2853 GCA_964461735.1 uncultured Solibacteraceae bacterium
ACGTATTCGGCGCTCCAGCGCGTGAACGTGTAGAGGGCTTCGCGGCGGTTGATGCGCTGCTCCGGTCCCCAGACTTTGCCGTCAATGTCCTGGCGGGTCACGGCGACCTCCATCGCCAGGAAGGGGTGGAAGCCGTGCTGGTCCAGCTCCATCACGGCGCGCACGCCGTGGTTGAGCAGCCGCCGCCAGGGAACGACCACGTCCTGCGAGACGTCCTCCCCGAAAAGAATTTTGAAGGCGCCGATGTCGCCGCGCTCTCCGGCGTAGACATATTTCGGGCCGCAGCTCAGTTGCATCTTCAGGCGCGCGACGCGGGCCGCCTGCCGGTCATTGATAAAGCGGCAGTGGTCCATGGCCCAGCGGCGCTCGGGGAGGTCGGGGTAGCGCCGGCTCAACTCCTCCGTCAGGTCGAGAAACTGATCAATCCCCAGGTCGCCGCCCGTGTGCATGCCGGCGATGCGGAAGCCGTACTTGGCCGCGGCGCGCACCAGGTCGGCGTCGCGGTAGTTGGGGTCGGTGAGGCGGCAAAGCCCGTTAGCCCCGTAAAGCTGAAACCGCCATAGGGGAAAGTTGGGCGCTTCGCGCGGGTACGGTTTGCTGACGCAGGTTCCCCCGAGGCTCGGAATGCTGTCAATGCTGATGAGCGACAGGCCGATGGTCCAGAACTTGTCATCGCCCACGCCCCACATGTAGCGTCCGCTGCCGCCCTGGAATCCGGCCAGGCGGCTCACAATGGCGTCCGGGCTGATGCTGCGCGCCGCCGTCTCCATGGAGTAGGCCATGCGGATGGGCAGCTCGCCGCGCGCGTGGAGCCAGGCGTAGCCCGCCACCGAGTCCGGGTCGAGCCGCGTCGAAACGGTCGTGATGCCCTGGGCGGCGAGCTCCTCCATCTCGAGCTTGTAATACGGCCCGAGCTGCTCCGGCGGCGTCGGCTCCGCAAACTCATATTCGAGCGTCTGGTCGGCCACTCCGCTCAGCCAGCCCGTGGGAACTCCCCGCGCGTCGCGATGCACGCCGGGCAGGTCGCCATAGCGGGCGAGCAGCGGCTCGAGCGCTTTGGTGTTCACCAGGCTGTCGCCGGTGGGGCTGAAAAAAATGCTGTAGATGCGCACCGGATTATCGGGAGCCACCGTGTCGAGGTCAAAGCGCGTCAGCTCGCCCCGCTGCACTCCGAGCGCCAGCGCCGGGACATCCTCCACCGTCCTCGCTCGGCGCACCGTGGTCCGCACCCACTGGCCGGGTTTCTTCTGCGCGACCAGAATCCGAAGCCGCGTCAAACCCTCGTCGTGACTGCCCCAGGAAATCGGCGGATCCACCGTGTTCCGCTGCTCCGGGAAGTAGTGCGCGGCGTATTGGTGAATGTGGTCGTGCGTCTCGACCAGCCCCGGCAGAACCGTGCGTCCGGCAAGGTCAATCTTGCGCGTCTCAGCCCCGACCAGCGCCATGACCTCTGCGTTCGTTCCCACGGCAAGGAATTTTCCGCCCGCGATAGCGGCCGCCTGGACGATTGCAAAATTGTTAGGATCGGGCGTGTTAGCGGTCAGGATTCTGCCGTTGAAGATCACCAGCTCGGCCTCGACCGGCGCGGCCGAGACGGCCGACGGCGAAGTCACCCAACCCAGACTCAGCATTCCGATGACGGAGAAGGCCGCGATGCTCGGTTTCCTCATAGGCGTTTTTCTCCTCATTACAGAGTGTAGGCTCGGTCCGCCGGGATTCAGTATAACACTCGCCGTGGCGATGAGAACCGGCAGCTTTTTTCGAGGCAGTCACGGCTGGCCGGACACGTCGGCGCCGAAAGTTGCCTCGGCTTTGCGCGGTTCAGCAAGCAGCGTCCCGCGACGAGCGGGAGATTTTCTTTCTTGCAAAGTACCTTTTGCTATACTTTATTGGCGACCGGCAGTCATATGGCACATATTGTGTTTGTACAGATGAAGTATACAATATATTGAGCGTCTCAAGAGAATTGGCATACAACGGCAGGAAAAAGCGGGAGGTTGCGACCGCGCAAGCCCAAAATTGACTTGACCCGAAGGGAAAAACGTGGCTATTTAACCGTAGTTCGAGATGGGGGAAGCGGTCCGATTGCCGCCGGAGGGTGCAATTGCCGAGTCGGGGGCGCGCGGGATTGGAGAGCGTGAAGGCGAGGCCGGAGTCGGGATGGGACTTGCGCGAAGTGATGAACATCCGGCAGGCTTCCATTTATTTGGGAATTTCGCCGGATACGCTCTATAAGTATTTGTCGGAGGCAAAGCTGCCCGCCTTCAAGCTCGGCAACCGCTGGCGCTTTAAGAAGACGACGCTCGACCGCTGGATGGAGTTGCAGAGCGAACACGGAACCGGAAAGGGTCGGCGCATAGCGACGCCGGCGCGGCGCGCGGCGGGGTAGCAGGGGGGCGACATGTTTGGGTTAGGAAAAAGCAAGGCAGTCATCGGAATGGACATCGGTTCGAGCTCCATCAAACTGGTCGAGCTGAAGCAGTCGGGAAAGGATCTCGAGGTGAACCGCGTGGGCGTGGAGCCGCTGGCGCCGGAAATCGTCGTGGACGGCGCCATCGTGGATATGGGGCAGGTCTCCAACAGCATCGCGAAGCTGTTCAACGACCACAAGATCAAGACCAAGAACGTGGCCACGGCGGTGTCGGGGCACTCCGTGATCGTCAAGAAGCTCTCGCTGCAGCCCATGCCCGACGAGGAACTGGAATCGGCCATCCCCATGGAAGCCGCCCAGCACATCCCGTTCGATATCGCCGAGGTCAACCTGGATTATCAGATTCTGGAGACGCCAGAAGACAGCCCGACCATGGACGTGCTGCTGGTGGCGGTGAAGAAAGACAAGATTCTCAACTACAC
>CAYWWM010000468.1:0-2841 GCA_964461735.1 uncultured Solibacteraceae bacterium
TTGCAGCCTTCGGCGACGCGCTTGCCCGCGTCGTTGATGCGCCCGTCCACGAGCTCCACCTCCGCGCCGTAATACTTGCATTCCAGGATGAACGCTTTGGGCACGTCGCGGGGAAAAACAATGTGAGCGCGCAAGCCCGCGCGGGCCGCATAGGCAGCGGCCGCGCTTCCGGCGTTGCCCGCCGAGGGAACCGCGATTTCTTTCACGCCGAGCTCGGCGGCGCGCGAGACGGCTACGGAAAACCCCAGGTCCTTGAACGCGCCGGTCGGGTTCATGGCGTCGTTCTTGACGGAAAGAGCATCGAGCCCGAGGCGTTGCCCGAGCCGGTCGGCGCGCAGGAGCGGCGTCGCCCCTTCGCCCAGAGAAACGATTTTCTCCGCGCTCTGGACCGGGAGCACGGCGTGATAGCGCCACAGGCCGTAGCCCGGCAAGCTACCGCGGTCCATGGCCCGCGCGGCCTCTTCGAGCCGATAGCGCGCCAGGATCGGTCCTCCGCAGGGGCAAAGATTGATGAGGTTGTTCCGCTCAAACGTGCGGGAACAGGCCGAACACTCCAGATGATCGAAGCAAGAGAACATGGAAGTCCTGAGTCGAACGGGCGGCCGGCGGATTCGAAGTCATGCGCGAAGCGCCCACCGATTCTTGCCCGGCACAACAGAAAAATCAAGGGGCCAAGGAGCGTGGCCGGATGCTCGCGCGGGCAACGATGGTGTATACTTCCCTGCATACCGACCGAAGCGAGAAAAGGAGGCGTCATGTCAGCTCCACTTGGCACAGGAATGGCGCGCATCGGAGTGATCGTCGCATGGCTGGGCCTGTCGGCGGTCGTCGGCCACGCCCAGAGCGGCGTCGAGCCGGTGAACAACTTGCCGAATCCCTACGAGACGATCCGAAACTGGGGGAACTTGCCCGCGGGGCGAACGTGGGGCGGCGTCACGGCGGTTCAAGTGGACCCGGACGGGAAGTCGCTCTGGGTGGCGGAGCGATGCGGCGGAGCCTCCTGCGCGGGTTCGAACGTGCCCGTCGTATTGAAGCTCGACGAGTCGGGCAATGTCGTGAAGAGCTTTGGAGCCGGGCTGTTCGTTTTCCCGCACGGCCTGCACGTGGACCGCGACGGCAACGTGTGGGTGACCGACGCGCGCGGCGCCAATCCGGAGGAGCTCGCGAAGTTTCCGGCGTCCAAGGAACAGGGGCATCAGGTCATCAAATTCAGCCCCGACGGGCGAATCTTGATGCGGCTCGGAACCGCGGGCAGGGCCGGGAATCCGCCGGGTTTCCTGAACGCCCCGACCGACGTGATCACGGCTCCGAATGGCGACATCTTTGTCTCGGAGGGACACAACTCGAATCTCGATGCTCCGCCCGACACGGTGGGGCGCATCTCGAAGTTCTCGAAAGACGGGAAGTTCATCAAGTCGTGGGGCAAGCTCGGCTCGGCACAGGGCGAGTTTCGGACGCCCCATGCGCTCGTCTTCGACTCCCGCGGACGACTCTTTGTCGCCGACCGGGGCAACTCGCGTATCCAGATTTTCGATCCAGAGGGAAAGTTCCTCGACATATGGGAGCAGTTCAGCCGCAACAGCGGTCTCGCCATGGACAGGAACGACGTTCTCTACGCGATTGATTCCGAGTCGAGCCCGACAAACCATCCGGGCTGGAAAGAAGGCATCCGCATCGGAAGCGCCCGCGACGGGAAAGTGATGTACTACATTCCCGGCCATCCGGGGGACACGCCCGAGGGCGTGGCCGGAGAAGGCGTGGCCGTGGACGCGGCGGGCAACGTCTATGCGGGCGAGGTCACCCTGCGCGGACTCACCAAGTACGTGCGCCGGGCGGGCTCGCAGTGAGGACAGGAAATGAACAGGGAACAGGATCATGACGCGAATCGCCTGCGCTTGACATGGGATGCCATGCTGAGCCGGCGCCATTTGTTGCGGGGCATCGGGTGGACGATGGTCGCCGGGGCGCTTCCGCGGAGGGGCGCGTTTGCTGCGGAGCCCATCAGCCCGGTGATGACGAAGCTGAGCGCCTACATGAGCGAGGCCCGCGGCCGCGCGCTGCCGGACGCCGCGGTCGAGAAGGCGAAGCATCACATCCTCGATACGTTTGCGGCCATGGTTTCCGGCTCCGATCTGCCTCCGGGGCGGGCGGCGCTCCAGTTCGCCGGCGCCTACGGAGGCGAAAAGGTGGCGACGGTGGTGGCATCGAGGATCGTCTGCGGCCCGATCGAGGCCGCGCTCGCCAACGGCGTGCTGGCTCATGCCGACGAGACCGACGATTCGCACGCGCCGTCGCAATCGCATCCGGGCGCCCCCATCGTGCCGGCTGCCCTGGCAACCGGAGAGAAATTCGGCGTCAGCGGTGAGCACTTTCTACGCGCCGTGGTCCTGGGCTACGACGTCGGGCCGCGGGTCACCATGTCCATGGACGCCATCAAGTTTCGAAATGAGAGTCACCGGAGCACGCACGCTATCGCCGGACTCTTCGGCGCGGCGGCGGCGGCGGGGTGCGCGGCGAGCCTCACGGCGCAGCAGATGCGCTGGCTGCTCGACTACACGGCCCAGCAGTCTTCCGGAATCGCCGCGTGGCAGCGCGATACCGACCACATCGAGAAGGCCTTCGTGTTCGGCGGCATGTCGGCGCGCAGCGGAGTCACCGCGGCCTTGCTGGTGCAGTCCGGATGGACCGGCGTGGATGACATTTTTTCCGGACCCGACAATTTCTTTCTCGCCTACGCGCCGCAAGCCAATCCGGAGGGGCTCATCGAGCGGCTCGGCGAACGCTATGAAGTGACGCGGACGGACATCAAGAAGTGGACCGTCGGATCGCCCATCCAGCCGG
>CAYWWM010000469.1:0-2839 GCA_964461735.1 uncultured Solibacteraceae bacterium
TGACGCGGCGCAGCCCTTCGGGGTTGATGACCAGTCCGCAGTCGTGCGCGCAGACCAGCCGCTTCACCCAGACGTGGCCGGTGTTGCGGTTCACCTCGACTTCCGCGATCTCCGCCAGGATCGTTGAACTGCGATAGCAGTAAGCGACCCCGCGCCCGGTGAGAATGTTTCCGCGGCCCAGCGGTTTGGGCGACGGCCGGGTATCCCAGCCAAACTTCTCAGCCGCCGCTTTGAGCACGGCGATGGAGCGCGCACGACGGAACACCCTGTCGTCATCCGTGCTTGCCGTAAGCATCCGCATGCGGAACTCGACGGGATCGGCTTTGGCCGCCGCCGCTAGTTCGTCAATGAACGATTCGCCCGCAAAGGTGGTCTGCGGGCCGTTGGGATCGCGCAGGTTTCCGACGCGCAACGGGGTCTCCCAAATGAGCGGAAGGCGCACGACCTCAGTGGTACGGCGCCGGTTGGGAATCACGTACATCTCCGCCGGAGAGCCCGCGCCGCCGCTGGCGGGCTTGTCGGGCCTGCTGCCCATGAGCTGCGCGATCAGCACGGTCTTGGGTTCGTTATAGCCGATGTGATTGTAGTCAGCCGTGCGGGCATTGTATTCGAGCGCAACGAGGTTGCCTTGCGCATCGAGACCCCCGCGCAACTTGAACGTAAACGCCGGGCCTTTTACGTCCCAAGCCGTTTCTTCGTGCCGCATCCACTGCACGCGCACCGGTCGGCCGAGCTCCTTGGCCAGGTAAGCGGCCTCAAAGCCGGCGTCATCGGCGGCGGTGCGGCCGTAAAGCTGCGGCCCCTCCTGCCAGATCACGCGCACGCGGTCGCGCGGCATCCCCAGGAATTCCGCGACGCCGTTGCGCAGGCCGTAGGACTTCATGTCATTCGACCAGATTGTCATCTGGCCGTTCGACGGATCGGCCATGGCGTGCGCGGGACCGATGGCGGTGTGCCCCTGGAACGGGAAATCGTACTCGGCTTCGACGACCTTGGCCGCGCCTGCCAGCGCCCCGGCGGTGTCTCCCACCACGTCCGGGCTGGCGCCTCCGCGCGGCTCCACGACCGACGTGGGAGTCGTGCTGCGCATGTACTTGTACAGCTCTTCCGATCCCGGGAAGGGGTTCGTCGCCGCCTTCCTCCAATTGACCTTGAGCTGCCGGGAGGCCTGGATGGCTTGCTCTTCGCGCTCGCAGACCACCGCGACGTAGTTGCCCTTGCTGACCACCTTGACGAATCCGGGGACGTTGCGCACGGACGATTCGTCAATGCTGACCAGGGTCGCGCCGGCCGTCGGGGGCCTTACGTTACGAGCGTGCAGCATGCCGGGAACCCGCGCGTCCACGGCCCACTTCAGCGAGCCATTCACCTTCGCGGGAATGTCATAGCGCTGCGGCGACTGGCCGACGATCTTGAGATCGCGGACGTCCTTCACCTTCGCCACGCCGGTGGTGGCGTTGATGTTTTGCCCGGTCAGCGTGACGTTGAACCGCTTCCCGCCGATCAGTTCTCCGTAGGTTGCTTTCCTGGCAGGATCGGCTTTGACGGTGATCACGCCGTCGCTGACGGCGAGCTGCTCCACGGGCACGCCAAACTTCGAGGAAGCCATCTCGAGCAGGACGCGCCGGGCCTCCGCCGCCACGCGGCGCATCGGCCAGCCGTCCACCTCGATGCCGTCCGAGCCGCCCGAGCCGCCCTGATCCACCGTGATGTCGGTAATGCCCATGATGAGCCGCGTCTTGTCGTACGCGATGTCGAGCTCATCGGCCATCATCTGCCGGAAAGCGGTTCCTGTACCTTGCCCGCCGTCCGTTTTGCCGACGTAGAAGGTCGCCGTGCTGTTCTCGTGAATCACGATCCACGAATCGAGCTGATGGAAGTCGGGGTCGGGATAGGGACCGGCGGCCTGCGCTGCCCCGCTCTGCGCGTTCGCCGCAGGGCTGAGCAAACTGGCGCCGGAAACCGCCGCGGCGCTGAAGCTCACGACCAGCAGGCCGGAATTCTTCAGGAAATCTCGGCGCGTGGTCCCGCCGTCCCATTTTTCCATTGCGTCTTCGACTTGCTTCGGAATGTTGGTGAAGGGTGTCATGCGACCACCTCCTTGCTCGCCGCATCCTGCTGGGGCGGGGCCTCCGCGATCAACTTCGCGGCTCGTTTGATGGCGGCCTGGATGCGGTAAAAGGTCATGCAACGGCACAGCGTGCCGTTCATCCCTTCCCGGATTTCGGCGTCGCTCGGATTGGGATTGCGGTCGAGCAGCGCCTTGGCCGTCATGATCTGACCGTTCTGGCAGTAGCCGCACTGCGGGACCTGCTCCTCGATCCAGGCCTGCTGGAGCGGGTGCAGCGCGCCGTCCTGCGCGATCCCTTCGAGCGTCGTGATCTCCGCGCCTCGCACGGCCGAAGCCGGTGTGATACACGACCGCACCGCCGTTCCTCGGATGATTACCGTGCACGCTCCGCACTGCCCCAAACCGCAGCCGAACCGCGGGCCTTGCAGCTCGAGATCGTTCCGCAAAATATAGAGCAGCGGAGTTGCAGGATCCACATCAACGGTGTGCGTCCTGCCGTTCACTCGGAATGTTATTTCGCTCATTCGCCGTTCTCCTCACGAATGGGTGGGCGGGTCAAATGACCGGGTTGATTTTACCAGAAATCCCGCGTGGTTTGAATTGGAAATTGCTTTGCATGGAAGACAGGTGCAGAGATTTGGGCTGCCGCGGAAACGGAGGATGACAGACCGCCGCAAGTTGTCTACAATAAATGCGTGCGCCTGTAGCTCAGTTGGATAGAGCGTTGGTCTCCGGAACCAAAGGTCGGAGGTTCGAATCCTCTCAGGC
>CAYWWM010000470.1:0-2837 GCA_964461735.1 uncultured Solibacteraceae bacterium
TCCCGCGTTCACCGCGCCGGCCTTGCCGACGGCCATGACGCCGACCGGAACGCCCCCGGGCATTTGGACCGCGGCCAGCAGCGCGTCAAATCCCGCGAGCGGCGAACTGGCGAGCGGCACCGCGATGACCGGCAGCGTGGTGTGAGCGGCGACGGCCCCGGCGAGATGAAACGCGCCTCCGGCCCCCGCCACGATCACGCGCAATCCGCGCCCGGCGGCGTGGTGAGCGTACTCGGCGGCGCGGTCGGGCGTGCGGTGGGCGCTCGCAATTTCCATCTCATACGGCACGCCCAGCTCGTCGAGCAGGCGGCCCGTCTCCTGCATGACGGCCAAGTCCGAATCGCTTCCCATCACGATTCCAACGAGCGGGGCGGAGATTTTCTTGGGCATGAGTCCTCATTCGTTATTGAGTTTAGCCACAGAGGCACAGAGGCACGGAGAACACTCTGGAATTCGGAATCTGGAATCCGTCTCGGCGTCGGCGCAGAAACCACTGCCGTGTAACCTGACAACTAACAACTTACAACTAACAGCTATCCTTCTCCGTGCCTCTGTGTCTCCGTGGCAAATTCACAGCGCATGAGCGCGCCGCAGTCCTTTGCGGGCAATGTCGTGGCGATAGTGCATGCCCGCAAAGTGGATGCGCGAAGCGGCGTCGTAAGCGGCCTGGACGGCGGCATCGAGCGTTGCGCCGCGCGCCGTGACGCCGAGAACGCGTCCGCCCGCCGTAACAAACTGACCGTCGCGCTCGGCGGTTCCGGCGTGAAACACCTTGGCGCCGTTCGACTCCGCCGCGTCGAGGCCAGTGATCGGTTTCCCCGTCGCGTACTCGCCGGGATAGCCCTCCGAGCAGGCCACGATGCAGACGCTGGCGCCCGGCTCCCAGTCCGATTTCATGGAGGCTTGCGCCGCGCCGAGGGTGCCGCTCGCGACCGCGAGCAGCGTCTCGGCCAAGTCTCCGCGGAAGCGGTAGAGCAGCGCCTGCGTCTCCGGGTCTCCGAAACGAACGTTATATTCGAGGACCTTGGGGCCGTCCGCCGTAATCATCAATCCGCAGTAGAGCACCCCGCGGTAGACGATGCCCTCGGCGCGCAGGCCGTCGAGCGTGGGAGCAACGATTTCATCCAGAATGCGCCGCGTGAGACGCTCCGAGAGGATGCCGTCGTCGGAATACGCGCCCATGCCGCCGGTGTTGGGACCGAGGTCGTCGTCCCAGACGGCTTTGTGGTCCTGCGTGGGGGCAAGCGGCAAGACCGCGTTTCCGTCGGTCATCACCTGAAAGGAGACTTCCTCGCCTTCGAGCTTTTCTTCGAGCACGAGCCGCTCTCCGGCCGCGCCGACCAGGCGTCCGGAGAGCATCGCATCAAGAACGGCGCGGGCTTGCAAGGGTTCCGACGCCACCACGACGCCTTTGCCCGCGGCCAGCCCGTCGGCTTTGAGGACGACCGGCCCGCCCCAGCGGCCGAGCGCCGGCAGGGCGGCCGCATAATCTTCGCACGCTACGAAATCAGCGGTCGGAATGCGGTAGCGGCGCAGAAACTCCTTGGCGAAGATTTTGCTCGATTCGAGCTGCGCAGCCGCTTGCGATGGCCCGGCGACGTGCAGCCCGCGCGCCGTCAGCTCATCGGCGAGGCCGGCCGCGAGAGGCACTTCCGGGCCGACCACAGTGAGGTCGGCACCGAGTTCACCGGCCAGGTCGGCGAGCTGGCGGACGTTCTTGATGTCGCCCGAGCGGCAGACGGCCTCGCGCGCGATGCCCGCGCTGCCGGGGCAGCAGAAGACGCGCTGGACCGACTGGCTTTGGCGAAGCTTCCACGCCAGCGCGTGCTCGCGTCCGCCAGAGCCGATGACCAAAACGTTCACTGCGTTGCCTCACCTGGAGCCGGGAATTCTCTGCGATACTTCGCATCCACTGCGGGAAGTTCTGTTTTCTTGACCATAATTCCTCTGTGCCCTCTGTGCCTCTGTGGCTAGAGTCGGGGATTCACGGAGCGCGCCGCACCAGACGGCCCTCCAGCACGTACTGTTTTTCGAAGCGCTTCCCGGTCTCGTCTTCGACGGGCAGAGCAAACGTGGGAGCAAGCGTGGAAGAACGACCGGCGGGAGTCTCCCGGCTGCCGACCCGGATGGGGTAAAAGCCGATCAGGTTTCGCTCCCGGTAGGAAGTTTCGTAGCGATCCCGATTCGGGTTCCAGACGAAGACGCGGATTTCGTCGAAGTCGTAGGGAAGCCCGGCGACACGGCGGACGGTGGCCCACAGATACCAGGGGCGCTCCACGCCGTCATCCAGCTCGCGGTGGATCACGAACCAGGCGCGAAGGCGCAGTCCTTCGCGGTACTGCCCCACCTCGAACGGAGGATTCATGTCGGCGGACGGTTCGAGCATCCAGCCCGTGCTGCCTTCGGAATCCCGAACCAGGAGCCAGTCTTCGGGGGTCTGCACGGCGACGTCGGCAGGGGGCAAGGTGGCCTCATCGGAGTCGTCATCCCCGGTGACGGCGCTGCGATCAGAGGCGCGCGCAGCGACCCGATGCGCCAATACTTCGACGGACTGCCCTTCCGCGAGCCGGTAAAATGACTCGGCATCCCGTCCCGGCTCGAGATGCAAGTTCGCCTCGCGGACGAGCAGCGCAACGCCCTGCGAAGGCAGCGCAGCGGACCGAGCCGCGAGCGCGCGAAACCGCTCGCGAACCGCGGCGTCGGCCAGGAAGCGGGATTGCACCCAGCCGGTCCGGCCCGCGGCGGTGCGCACCTGTGCCCAGCGGGGTCGCGTCGCCAGGACTTCCACTTCGTCGCCGTTGTTCAGGCTTCCGATCGAAGCGGAGGAAGGGCCCAGT
>CAYWWM010000471.1:0-2828 GCA_964461735.1 uncultured Solibacteraceae bacterium
ACGGCACGCGCGCGGCCGCGCATCTCGAAAGCGAAGTCACCCGCGCGGCCTATAAAAAATTGGGCGTGGCCAAGCAGAAGGTGTGGACAGTGGCCCTGCCGAAGGCGTTCATTCACGTGTTTTCAGAGCAGTGAATAGTGAGTAGTGAAAGATGGAACTCGAGACGGTAGCCACGGCATGAGGTGTATGCCGTGGGCAGGTTCCGAGTTCGCCGCCGCCAAAACCCACGGCACAGAATGCGTGCCGTGGCTACCGGCTTTCAAATAATCTGTGTAATCTGCGTAATCTGCGGATAAACTAATGCCGTGAAGACCCTGGACGAATACTTGCAGGAGGCCGAACGGGCGCACGGGCACTTGTGCGCGGGGCAGGTGCTGGGCGTGCGCATGGCGATGCTGGGCCTGCGGCGGCTCGCCATTGAGGATCCGGTGCGCGAGCGCAAGCGCCTGTTGACCTACGTCGAGATTGACCGCTGCGCCACCGACGCCGTGGCGGTGGTGACGGGCTGCCGTTTGGGGAAGCGCGCGCTGAAGTTCCGCGATTGGGGCAAGACCGCCGCCACCTTCGTGGACCTGGCCACCCATCGCGCCATCCGCCTGGCGGCCAAAGAAAGCTCCAAGGCCGCGGCGCGCGCCAGGTACCCGGAGATTGCGGGCCGGAACCAGCAGCAGATGAAGGCGTATCGTGAGATGGCGGATGCGGACTTGTTCGATGAGACGTGGGTCGAGGTGGACGTCGCGCCGGAGGACCTGCCGGGCTACCAGAGCGAGCACGCCGTCTGCGGCGCGTGCGGCGAAGGCATTCAGTTCAAACGCGAAGTCGAGCGCGACGGGCGGATTCTCTGCCGCGCCTGCGCGGGAGAGCGGTATTACAAGATAGGTGTCAGGTGTTAGGTGTCAGGGTCATGGACAAACGCCGCGATTCATACCGTAACGATATACATGATCTGACCGAAGACGTCCTGTTGCCGACAATCGCGCTGCTCCTCGTGCCGCACCCGACCATCCCGAACCTCTATCAACGCTGCTACGAGTACGTGGAGCGCGGCCAGTGGGACTGGGAGACGGAACGCGTCGAAACCGGGTGTTGGTTTTTCGAGCCCGAGACGGAAGCCTAATGCTTCTTGACCACAAAGGCACAAAGACACAGCAGTTGAGAAGGCAGCGGGAAAACGCAACTCAGGCCAACGCCTTTGTGGCTTTGTGTCTTTGTGTTCCCCTCTGGGCCGCCGTCCTGCCTGGCGCACTCCGCGCGCAGGCCGACCCGGAAACAAGGTTTCGCCGCCTGCGTGCCGAGATGGTCGAGGAGCAGATCGTCCGTCGCGGCGTCACCGATGCGCGCGTGCTCGGCGTGATGCGAGAGCTTCCCCGGCACTTGTTCGTGCCGCCCTCCGTGCGCGACGAAGCCTACGCGGACAAACCGCTCCTGATCGGCGACCGCCAAACCATCTCACAGCCCTACATCGTGGCCTTCATGACGGAACTGCTCGGCGCGGGGCCGGAGGACGCGGTCCTGGAAATCGGGACCGGCTCGGGCTACCAGGCGGCGGCGCTGGCGCGCCTGGCGCGGCGGGTATATACCATCGAGATCATTCCCCGCCTGGCGCAGGAGGCCGAAGCCCGCCTCCGGGAAATGGGTTATGTGAACATCGAGGTGAAGGCCGGGGACGGGTACCTCGGCTGGCCGGAGCACGCGCCCTTCGACAAGATCATGGTGACCGCGGCGCCGCCCGAGATTCCGCCGGCTTTGCTGGCGCAGCTCAAGCGCGGCGGGCGCATGGTGCTGCCGGTCGGGAGAACCGGCCGCACGCAGCAGTTGATGGTGCTCGAAAAAAGCAAAACCTCCGACGAGATCGTCGGCCGCAACGTGATCCCCGTGCGCTTTGTGCCCATGATCGAATCCGAGCCGCGACCGTGAGGGAGGGGGCCGTAAGCAGTGACAAGTGACGAGTGATGAGTGACGAGCAAAAGAACCGCGAGAGCAGCGAAGAAGATTTTGAGAAGGAGCCTTCGCTCGTCACTGGTCACTCGTCCCTCGTCACTGTTCTTGAAGTCACCGACGTGATTGACCTGCACACGTTCTTGCCGCGGGACATTCCCGCGGTCGTGGAAGCCTATCTCGAAGAGGCGCGGGCGAAGGGATTCGAGACGGTGCGGATCATTCACGGGCGGGGCAAAGGCGTGCAGCGGGCGCGCGTGCAATCTATTTTGAAGCGGACTTCGTTCGTGGCGTCGTTCCAGGATGCGCCCATGGGCGCGGGCGGCTGGGGCGCTACGATTGTCTGGTTTACGGCGAAAGGCGAACAGTACGCGGAGGTTTAATAGGAATGCTCCGGGAACCATACTCAATGCCATGCGTCAAACGAATGAACTTTTCAACTCGGAAGTGATCGCCAAACAAAACATCCAAGCGTTAGACCAGGTTTATACCGCCAACGCTCGCATGCTGCCGCCTGGGGCGGAAATGATCGCCGGTCGCGAGCCGATCAAGGCGTTTTGGCAGCAAGCGATCGCGGGGTTGGGACTCAAGAGTGTGAAGCTCACGACCGTTGAGGCTGAGGCACTCGGCGACGGCGTGGTGGAAATTGGCCGGGCAGATCTCAGTTTGGCCGGCGGCAACACGCTGACGGTTAAGTACGTCGTCCAGTGGAAGCAGGAAGCCGGGAAATGGAAGTGGCATACGGACATTGGGAATCCAAACCAGTAAAGAGGAACCGGTGAACGAAATAGTCTCGTTTACGAGGGAGTGAGAATGGAAGGGGAGAGTCGTTGAAGCAGCATCGGGCACTCGTAGTGGCCTTCCTGTTCGCCTGGATGACGGCGTCCAGC
>CAYWWM010000472.1:0-2828 GCA_964461735.1 uncultured Solibacteraceae bacterium
CTCCGGCTCCGTTGAGTGGTCCCCCGAAACCGTTGCCGCGAACGTGGATGAACCGTAAGCGTCCGGCGAACCACACCTCCCGCGGCGTAGCCTGACCGGGCACAATCCCGCCAGAGCGATTACAAGAGGAGGATCGCGATGGCCAACAACTCGTATCCCCAAGCCGGAGACCGCACCCCGTCGGCCTGCGCCCAGCGCGAAGAGTACTGGCGGCGGATCTTGGCGCGTCATCGGCAGAGCGGCCTGAGCGCCACGGACTTCTGCAAACGCGAACAGGTCAAGCCGTCGGCGATGAGCTGGTGGGCCCGGGAGCTTCGCCAGCGCGAGGGCGCGCGCCGCAAGCCGGCGGCCAAGAAGGCGCCGACCAGGAAGCCCAACGCCGCGACCTTCGTCCCCGTGCGCGTGATCGAAGCGGTCGCGGCCGGCGGCTCGGCGGCGGTGGAGATTGTCACGCGTCGGGGTCAGGTCGTCCGCGTTCCGACCGGGTTCGATGCGGCCACTTTGCGCCGCGTCATCGTCGTGCTGGAGGAGCAGCCGTGCTGATGCTGCCGTCCGACGTCAAGATCTTCATCGCTCGGCAGCCGACCGACCTGAGGAAGTCGGTCGACGGCCTGGCTCTTCTGACACGCGATCTCATCCGGCAGGATCCGCTATCGGGACATCTGTTCGTCTTCGTCAACAAGGTCGGGCATCGCGTGAAGATTCTCTTCTGGGACCGGACGGGGTTCGTCATCTGGTACAAGCGATTGGAATCCTCGCGCATCCGGCTTCCGGCCGAGGGCGCGGACTCTCTGGAGTTGACGCGCTCGCAACTGGCGCTGCTGCTCGACGGCATCGGGGCGCGCCGGCGGAGAAAATCTTCAGAATCTTCGGCCGCTTCGTAGTTTTCTCGAGGAGATTCCCGGGCTTCGCGGTATTTCTTTTTGGATGAGCGAGGGAAGCGCAAGCCCGACGAATCCCGCCGACCTCCCCGACGATCCCGCCGTGCTCAAGCCGATCATCGCCCAACAGTCCGAACTTCTCGCCAAGCAAGGCGCCGAGATCGAGAAGCTCCGGCAGCAGATTGACCAGTTCAAGCGCCTCCTCTACGGTCCACGTTCGGAGAGGTTCGTGCCCGAGCAGATGGTCATGTCGTTTTTGTCGCAGTCGTTCCCCGCCCAGTTGCCGCCGCCCGGGGTGCCCCCTCGGGATCGCGTGCGCGATCCGAAACATTTCGAGCCGCAGAAGGCCATCGGGAAGAACGGACATGGACGGCAAAACCTGCCGGAGCATCTCAAGCGGGTTCCGGTCCTGCACGACGTGCCGGAGGATCAGAAGCGGTGCGGTGGCTGCCGGAAGGGGCTGGTGAAGATCGGCGAGGACACGAGCGAGCAGTTGGAGTACACGGGGCCGCAGCTGAAGGTCCTCAAGCACATTCGACCGAAGTACGTCTGCCCGGATGAGTGCGAGGAGTGCGGAGTCGTCCAGGCGCCCCCGCCCGCCGGACCCATCGAGAAGGGGCTGCCGGGGCCGGGGCTTCTGGCGCACGTATGCGTTTCCAAGTTCGACGACCATCTGCCGTTTTACCGCCAGCAGGAGATCTTCGCGCGGCAGGGGGTTCATATCGCACGATCGACGCAGTGCGACTGGATCGCGGCGGCGGCGGATCTTCTGGAGCCCTTGGTGGCGCTGATGAAGATGCGGCTTCTTTCCTCGAAGAAGATCCACACCGACGACACCCCCGTTCCGGTCCTCGACGGCAGCCGCGAGCACACGCGGGAGGGCCGCCTCTGGGGGTATGTGGGGGACGACCCGAACCCCTACGTCGTCTTCGAGTACAGCCCGGACCACCGGGAAGTCTATCCCCTCCAGTTTCTCAAGGACTACCTCGGGTTTCTCCAGTGCGACGCGTACACGGCGTACGACAAGGTTCAGGCAAGGGTGGTGGGATGCTGGGCGCACACGCGGAGGTACTTTTTCGACGCGCAGAAGAGCGACCCGGCCCGGGCGGCCGTCGCGCTGGGCTTCATCGGCAAGCTCTACGACGTGGAGAGGATCGCCAAGGACCTGACGGCGGCGAAGCGCCTGGCGATGCGCCAGGAGGAGTCGAAGAAGACGATCGAGGCGCTCAAGGCGTGGATGGACGCGGAGGAGCTTTCCATCCTTCCGGAAAGCGCGATCGGCAACGCCTTCCAGTACGCGCGCAACCAGTGGAAGCGGCTCCTGCGGTATTTGGACGATCCGACTCTTTCCATCGACAACAACTGCGCCGAGAGGATTCTTCGTGGCGTCGCGATCGGGCGGAAGAACTGGCTGTTTGCGGGGTCGGACGAGGGCGGCCGGCGCGCGGCGATCCTCTACAGCGTGATCGAGAGCGCCAAGCGAAACGGCGTGGAACCCTTGGCGTACCTGACGGATCTATTGGCGCGAATCGCCACGCACCCGGCGCGCCGCCTGGAAGAACTCCTTCCGGATCAATGGCGAGCGCCGCCGGCGTGCGCACCGTAGCCGCCCCTATCCGAAGTCCACCTCGTCGAGATACCGCCGCGAGTCCGCGCAGAGGATCTTGGTGTAGACGATCGTCGCCTCCAAGGACGCATGGCCGAGCCACTCCGCCAGGACCAGCGCCGGCACGCGCGCCAGGACGCACGCGATCGCGAACGAGTGCCGGAGCGTGTGCGCGTGCGCGCGGTCGAGGGGAAGGCAGGCGCGCTCGGCGGCGCCGTGGACGATCTGGTGGACGCGCTGGCGAGTCACCCCGAAAAGCCGTTTCTCGGCGGCGATCCCTTCCGAGGCGATCTGCCGGGCGAGGTCCGCAAGATTCCCGCCGCGCCCCTCTGTGTGGTGGT
>CAYWWM010000473.1:0-1843 GCA_964461735.1 uncultured Solibacteraceae bacterium
AAAGCTCTTATATGATCCGCGATTACCACTGTCAACCATGTCTCTAGAAGCGCGCAGCGACCAGCACCCAGCACTACTCGCACCGGGACACGAAGTAGGGTAAGAAAGATATACCTCGCGCAAGGGGCGCAAAGGACGCCAAGTTAGAGCTTGAATAAGAGAAAATATGGGGAAGGCGGGGCCTTTGCGAGCTTAGCGTGCTTGGCGGGAGAAAATCCGAATCGGATAAGAGTTTCCTCGCGCAAAGGCGCAAAGACGCTAAGTTCGGAGTTTTAGTTAATGGTTTTTCTTCGGCGAAGGTTTAAAACTTAGCGTCTTGGCGGGAGAAATGAATTTTTGAAATTCCGGGAGGATTTAGAATGGAAAAACTGTTCCTAACGGTCGCATGCGGCGACTACGATCGCACCCACGCGCTGCAAACCGGCGCCGTCGAAGCGGAAGGAATCCGTCTCAATTACGTTCCGCTGGAAGCTGAAGAGATCTTTTGGCGCATGGGCCATCATCTGGAGTTCGACGCCTCCGAGATGTCGCTGTCGAACCACATCAGCATGACCAGCCGCGGCATCTCCCCGTTCGTCGCCATTCCGGTATTCCCTTCGCGCTTCTTTCGCCACTCCTGCGTGTTCATCAACACTGCCTCGAGCATCAAGACGCCAGGGGACCTCAAAGGCAAAAAGGTCGGCGCGCCGGAATACTCCATCACAGCGGCAGTTTGGATCCGCGGTTTTCTGAACGACGACTACGGCGTGAGAACCCACGATATGCGCTGGTTTGTCGGCGGGCAGGAAGACCCGGGCCGTAAAGAGCGCGTGCAACTTACACTGCCACCCGAAATCAAAGTCGAGTCGATCACGGACGACAGAACACTCAACGGCATGCTCGAAAGCGGCGAGATCGACGCGCTGGTCTCGGCTCGCGCCCCCTCGAGCTTTCTCAAAGGCTCGCCGCGAGTCAAACGGCTGTTCCCGAACTACAAGGAAGTTGAAATCGACTATTACAAACGAACGAAAATCTTTCCCATCATGCATGTCCTGGTTATCCGAAAAGAAATCTATGACAGGTACCCCTGGGTCGCGCGCAGCCTTTACAAAGCGTTCAACGACGCCAAAGAATTGGCGATCAAGAAGTTGAACCTTCCCACCAATACGCTCTCATGCACACTTCCGTGGCTTCCCTGGGAGCGCGAGCAACTGAAAGAAATCTTCGGTCCCGACTGGTGGCCCTACGGTATAGAAGCCAATCGCCATGTCCTGGAGCATTTGGTCCGCTACATGGGCGAGCAAGGATTGTTAGCCCGGCAGGTAACGGTGGAGGAAATCTTCGCGCCGAACGTGGTGGGGGAGTTTAAAATCTAGAGCCGCTTCCAATGAAAAATGAAAATTGCAAAATGTAAAAGTCAAATTGCCGACGGAAATCCAATTCTTAGACTCTCTTGATCCTCTCTCGGATTTTGCATTTTGCATTCTGCAATCTGCATTTTGAATTGCGCGCTGTTCCACTCAATTAAATGGCCCTAAGCTATAAGGAAAGCGCCTTCGTTCGCGCCGCCCGCGTCGCCCATCTCGCGACTTCGGACAAATCCGGCCAACCGCACGTCATCCCGATCTGCTTTATCTTCGACGGAATGTGTTTCTACTCACCGATCGACGAGAAGCCGAAACAAACGGCAGCGAATAAACTCAAGCGGATCAAAAACATTCAAGAGAATCCCAACGTGGCGCTGGTCATCGACCGCTACGACGAAGACTGGCGCAGACTCGCCTACGTCCTCGTGTTTGGGAAAGCGCGGATTTTACAAAGCGGCGAGAAACATCGTGAGGCGGTTCGGCTGCTGCGTGAGAAG
>CAYWWM010000473.1:1853-2827 GCA_964461735.1 uncultured Solibacteraceae bacterium
GTGAGAAGTATCCGCAGTACCGTTCGATGGCGATAGATCGGCGCCCCATGATCGTCATCACGCCGGTCCGAAGCAAAAGTTGGAAATATGAATAGAGGAATAGGGGCAGGCGCGAGCAAACTTGTTCGGTTGGCAAATTGCATTTTTTATTTTTCGGCAAAAAACAATTGACTAATGGACTGAACTCAAGATAAAACAATTCGCGTGGACCTTTTTCACAAAGACCCCGACGAGACTTACCGAGCTTACCAAAAGTTCCGCAAGCGCAACGAGCATGAGCGGGCGTACCGCTGCCTTGAACGGCTGCTCAAGGAATTCCCAGAAGACATGGAGCTTTTGGACGAAATCCTTAGTTTAACCTTAAGCGAAATGCACGCTCCGAAACTTGCCCGGCCGTGGGTGATGCGCCGGATCAAGTTGGACTCCTTCTGGCGGGATTATGCGCTTCTCAGTGAAATTGACGCGGTGACTGGAAATCTGCTTAGCGCCAAGGAGAATCTCGCCATCGCCACGAAGCTCCTAAAACGCCAACGCTCTCAGCCGGATTTTCCTCACGACGCAAGAAAAGCTCTCGATCGGGCGCGGGATCTTATCCGCCTCCAGGATCACAATCGATGGGTCATGCGCCTTTCGTCTCAAGACACGAGCCAACCTCCGGTCCGTGAAAAGACAATTCCGGCGACCTCGGAGGCGCGAAAATCGACCGGCGCGGTTGAAGCGAAAAAGGAGCTGCGCCCTGAGCAAGCTCAGGCGCAAACCGCTGCGCCAGCCTCAATCATCCCGCAGTTGGCTTCTTACGCAGTCTCCATCCGCGTCTCCTCGCCAGACTTTCAGGCCATGGGCGAAATGCTGCGAGACCTTGGGACATTAGAGGAATGCCGATTGCGCATTGACTACGCTTACCTGGAAGTTCAGAGAGGCTTTGACGATCTCCTTTGTCTCAATGAGATCAAAGGAGTTGAGCGCTATTGGTA
>CAYWWM010000474.1:0-2809 GCA_964461735.1 uncultured Solibacteraceae bacterium
GCACGAGGTGCGGCACATCTGGACCGACGGCCGCGCGCATCAGAGCGGCGCCAAGCCCGCGTGGCTGGGCCACTCGATCGGGCGCTGGGACGGCAGCACGTTCGTGGTGGACACCACCGGCTTTCGCCTGGACACCTGGCTCGACGGAGACGGCACGCCGCACAGCGAAGCCCTGCGCTTCCTGGAGCGCTTCCGACGACCGGACCGCAATACCCTGGAGATCGAATTCACCGTGGACGACCCGGAAGCCTACACACGTTCTTGGGGCGGAAAGCATACCTACCAACTGCATCCCGACTGGCAGATCATGGAACATCTCAACTGCGAGGACTATTTGCGGGAGCGTTTGGACGAATTGCAGAAGGCTCGATAGCCCGGGAAAATGCCCGGAAAAATGCCCAAGGAGGCGATTCCCATGTCAGGTCGCATTCTGAGTGTCATGGTGGTGGCGGCAATGGCGCTGGCGTTCGGGGCGCAACTGCGCGCCCAGAGTTCGGCGCAGGCCAGAGCAGCGGCCGACGCGCCGCGTGCTGTTTCCAAACGGGACTTGTCCGGCGTGTGGCTGTTGGCGCGCGGCCAGCCCGGCGACAACGACGTCTTTACGACCGAGCCGGCTCCGATGCAGCCCTGGGCACAGGAGATTTTCCGGTACAACCTGCGGCCCTACGACGACGAGCTGCGCGCGCGCGACGAGGTGAACCCGCAGATTCGCTGCATTCCCTACAGTTTCCCCCGCCTCGTCATCGCAGGCGCCCGGCCCTTCGAGATACTTCCTCCCATTGCGGGGCGCGTGGTCATCCTCTATGAGCGCGAACACTGGGTCCGCCAAATCTGGATGGACCAGCCGTTTCCGGAGGACTATCCCCCCGGTTTCATGGGCTACTCCATCGGACGCTGGGACGGGGATACGCTTCTCGTCGAAACAAAGTTCCTGCGCGGCAAGAACAACTGGCTCGACTCCGCCGGCCACCTGCTGAGCGACGCCATGCGCATCACGGAGCGTTATAATCGCACCGCCCCGGACACTCTGGTGATTGATTACCGCTTTGAGGATCCCAAGGTCTATACCAAACCCTGGACCGGGCAGCGGGCGTTCAAATTGCAGCCGCAGCGGCCCGGGTTTCCCGGAATCATGGAAGACGTCCTGTGCGAAGACCCGTTGGGCAGGGGCGGCCAGTAGGCGATCCGCGACGCCGAAAGGAAGTAAGGAAGGAGGGTTTCCCGATGCGAATTCGCTACGGCAGTCGGATACTGGCGAGCCTGGTGGTGTTTGCCCTCTCGCCGATTCTCCTCGCTCAGGCTCCCCTTCGACAAGCTCAGGGCGGTGAGCAGAGTCGAACCGCGGCGCAGCCGGGCGTTGCAGCGGATCCCGGTAAGCCGGATTTTTCGGGAGTCTGGGAACGGCCCGGCGTCATTGGAGTATCACCCACAGGCCCCGGCGCGATACGAAATGCGGACCTGCGCAGCGGACGGCTGTCCTGGCAGGCCTTCTCGATGGAGGAGCCGCCCATGCAGCCCTGGGCCGCCTCCCGATATCGGGAGGCTCGAGCCGGCTTGGGTAGCGACATCTATCAATCCGGGCGCGACGAGCTGGACCCCGTCTTCAGTTGTTTTCCACCCGGATTGCCGCGCATCTATACGGTCCCCCGTCCGTTCGAGATCCAGCAGTTCCCGGACGTAATGCTGATGCTCTTCGAGGCGGATCATTGGGTGCGCCGCATTTACACGGACGGGCGCGAACATCCCGACGGCTATCTGGTCACCTGGATGGGGCATGCGATCGGGAAGTGGGACGGAGACGCGCTGGTCGTGGACACCGTGAATATCAATGAGAAGACCTGGCTCGATGCTCTCGGCCATCCCAAGAGCGATGCGCTGCACGTGGTGGAGCGCTTCCGACGCCCCAACCAGAATACCTTGGAGATTGACTTCACCTTCGACGACCCCAAGGCTTACACGCGGCCTTGGACCGGCAAGAAAGTCTTTGTCTTGGGTCCGCCGGGCCATGAGGTATTGGAGGATATTGTCTGCAATGACCTTCTCGAACTTGGGAAGCATCGGTAGGAAGGAGGCCTATGCGAAACCGTCTGGTTAGCTCGGTCTTTGCGGTGGGAACGGTGCTCGCGCTGTCGTCTGTCTCGGCGGCTCAATCGCTGGCGCGGCCGGGGTCAGGAACAGCACCGGGGATCCCCAACCTATCTGGAGTCTGGGACAATACGCACCTGAATACTCGTCTCACCGGGCCGGGCGCTCTCGCTCCCGGGGCCGGAGTGACCCTTCCCGGGGGTATTCCTGGCCCAGCCTTGACTATGGAGGAGCCATCCATGCTGCCGTGGGCGGCGGAGAAGTACAAGGCTGCCCGCACCGGAGCTGAACCGTGGGCCAAGGGAATTGACAAGGTGGACCCGACGCTGAGCTGTTTTCCGTACGGTCCCACGCGGATGTATACGCTGCCGCGCCCCTGGGAGCTCCGCCAAACGCCGCAGATGGTGCTGCTCCTCTATGAGCGGGACCACGGCGTGCGCCGCGTTTACCTGGACGGCCGCGGACATCCCGACGGCTATCCCATCACCTGGATGGGGCACTCGATCGGCCGCTATGACGGCGATACGCTCGTCGTGGAGACGGTCGGCATAAACGACCAGACCTGGATTGATCACATGGGGCACCCGCATACCGAAGCCCTGCGCGTGGAGGAGCGCTTCCGGCTCCTGGACCAGGATTCGATCCAGATTGACTTTACGTTCGACGACCCGAAGACGTACACGAAGCCCTGGCCGGGAAAGAAAATCTTCAAGCGGGCGCCGCC
>CAYWWM010000475.1:0-2806 GCA_964461735.1 uncultured Solibacteraceae bacterium
TTCTACGGCGCCAGCCTGCAATTCGGCGTGGTGGGCGTTCTGAACGGCAAGAACGGCGAATGGGCCTTCATCCCCACGCCCACTCCGGACGGCGGGCCGCGCCGCACGCACATGGACCGGCAGGACCGTTTCTGGTACGCCGAGTACTACGCCGGCGCCATCGGCATGTTCGATCCGAAGACGTGGAAGATCCACGAATGGAAATTGAATCCCTACTCATTGCCGTATGGGATCGGCGTGGACAAGAACGGCGAAGCTTGGGCCGCAGGTCAGGGCGGCAACGAGCTCTATCGCCTCAATCCGGCTACCGGCGAGGTCACCGCGTATCCCAAGGGAACCCCGATGTACGGCCAGACCCGGCAGTTGTACGTGGACAACCGCACCAACCCGGTCACCGTCTGGATTCCGCACAACCATATGAAGCGCATCGCGAAGGTCGAACCGCTCGACTAACCGACGATCCTGGAGTTCCCCCCTAGGATCAGATGGATCTGCCGGTTCTTGGGTGTGTGGTCCTCGATTCGATCCAGGAACAGGAGGAACTCACTGTGGCGGTGGCGCGGTAAGCACGCCCCGATCACCTTGCCATGCTCTCACCATGGTCTGGAGAAAGCACAAGCATCTCGAAAAAGGCATTTCAGGTAGTGAAACTCAGCACCACCTTCCCGAACTGCTGGCCGCTTTCGAGGTGTTGGTGGGCCTGAGCGACATCGGTGAAGGGGAAGACTTTGTCCACGACGCCGCGCAGCTTGCCTGCTTCGACCAGTTGCAGGATGCGGAAGAGGTCGCCGCGCGAGCCCATCGTGGAACCGAGGATGGACTGCTGGCGGAGGAAGAGGAAGCGGAGGTCCATCTTGACCTCCGGGCCTGTGGTCGCGCCGCAGAGGATCAGTCTTCCGCCCTTGGCCAGGCAGCGGAGAGATGCCTGCCAGGTGGCCGCGCCGACGTGGTCCACGACGATGTCCACGCCCCGCCCGCCGGTGATCGCCTTCACTTCCTTGGCGACATCCTGTTGGTAATGGTCGAGCACCGAATCGGCGCCGAGCGCGCGAGCCTTTTCGAGTTTCGTAGTGCCCGCCGTGGCGAGGACGCGGGCGCCGTGGACTTTGGCGATTTGAACGGCGGCGCTGCCGACGCCGCTCGAGGCGGCGATCACCAACACGGTGTCGCCGGGGCGGACGCCGCCCTTGTTGACCAGCATTTCCCAGGCGGTCAGATAGACGAGCGGAATCGCCGCGCCCTCTTCAAAGCTCACGTTCGTGGGCATGCGAACGGCTCGATCCTCGTCCACCACGATCAATTCCGCCTGCACGCCGTCGCGGTGCTCCCCGAGAATTCCGTAGTGTGGGCAGTAATGGTCCCGCCCGCTCTGGCAAGTCGGGCAGCGTCCGCACCCGAAGCCGGGCTGCGGCAGGACGTTGTCGCCGACTGCAAATTGCGTCAAGGCGCTTCCCACCTGCTTCACGACGCCTGACGCGTCGCTCCCCAGGATCAGCGGAGGTTTCACTCCGGGAATCCCCCGGCGCACCCAGAGGTCGAGCTGGTTCAAGGCTGCGGCACGAACTTCGACCAGAATCTGGCCCGGCCCCGGCTGCGGCGCGTCGAGCTCTTCGATCCGCAGCTTTTCAATGCCTCCGTGCTCGTGAATGCGGATTGCTTTCATGGGAAGACCTCTTTACCACTAAGACACAAAGGCACTCCACATTTCATAGAACGGTGGAAAAATGAGACTCTACCCAGCAGCCTCGGATGGAACTCCGGCCAACGGTCGTGAGCTAGGCAAGATTCGGCCTCCGGGACACTCGACCTAGGAAGCGGCTTTGCGTCGGGCTGGCTTCTTCGCCCCGGCCTGGATTGAAGCGGCGGGTTTGCGGGCCGCCTTCCGCAGCAGGCGCTGCACGGCGTTGGTCAGCTCCGAGATTTCGCGCGTTCCTTTGCTGAGGATGCAGTCGGCGTCTTTGACTTTGGTTTCGAGGTCGAGGGTTTCGGTGTACCCGGAGAGCAGAATCACCGGCACGCGGGGCGCCGACTTCTTGAGCTTGCGCACCACCTCCGCGCCGTTCATCTGTGGCATGACGTAATCCACGATCACCAGGTCCGCTTGTTCCCGGCGGAACGCCTTCAATCCGTCCGCGCCGCTGCGAGCGACGGCGACCTGGTGGCCGAGCCGTTCAAGCAAAACGCGACGGGCATTCAGCCCGTGGGAGTTGTCGTCAATGCAGAGGATTTTCGCCATGCTACGATCGAGGAGTGGCGATGGTAGCAGAGCCGCCCCGGAGTGTCAACGCAGCGGCGAGAATAATATTCTTTCGAGGAGCGCGTCCGCCGCAAGCGCCCGGTCACCCGACGCGAGGACCGCTGGCGCAGACTTCCTGAGAGACGCTCGGGGCGAAGGACTCGAAGTTCTTCTCGAAGCGTTTGGCAAGTTCCCGGGCCTTGATTTCATATTCGGCGGGATTCTTCCAGGTGCGGCTGGGCGTGAGCACTTCGCTCGGCACGCCTTCGCAGGAATCGGGGATGTGCAGGCCGAAGATCGGGTCTGGTTTGGTCGGGACTTGGGTCAGCTTGCCGGCCAGGATGGCGCGAATGATGGCGCGCGTGTGAGCAATGGACATGCGTTTGCCGACTCCGTACGGACCGCCGCTCCAGCCGGTGTTGACCAGCCAGCAGTCCGAGCCGTGCTGGGCAATCTTCTCCCGCAGCAGGTTGGCGTAGACCGAGGGATGCAGCGCCATGAACGGCGCGCCGAAGCAGGTGCTGAAGGTGGCCTGCGGCTCGTTGCCCATGCCGCGCTCGGTCCCGGCCA
>CAYWWM010000476.1:0-2806 GCA_964461735.1 uncultured Solibacteraceae bacterium
AAATCCTGGGCACGCCGGCCTACATGTCCCCGGAGCAGGTGCGCGGCCAGGAAGTGGACAAGCGCACCGACATCTGGGCGTTCGGCTGCGTGCTGTATGAACTCCTCGCCGGCCAGCGCCCGTTTCCGAGCCGCCGTCAGAGCCGGGAGCGTGAGCGACCGGACAATCCGAGCCGCGACCCATTCGACAAGCTCAGGGCAGGCCGCCAGGAAGCGAACCAGGGTCCGCTTGCTCACGCGCGCGGCTCTGACAAGACCACCCTCGCCGACCTCATCGCCGCCGTCCTGAACGACGAACCCGACTGGTCCGCGCTGCCCGCCGAAACCCCGGCCAGCGTCCGCACCCTGCTGCGCCGGTGCCTCCAGAAAGACTCCAACCGCCGCCTGCACGACATCGCCGACGCCCGCATCGAAATCGAGGAAGCGCTGGCCGCTCCTACAACGCCGGAGGCGACTCCTACCTCACTCCCCGTCCGCCCCGCTCACAACGGCTGGCGCTGGGCGGCCGCTTCGGGGTTGACCTGCTTGTTTCTCGGGGCTCTCGTTGCGGGCGTCGCGATTTGGAATCTGCGGACGCCAGAGCCGCGCCCGACTGCGAGGTCCTCCATCACACTGCCGGATGACATGTCGCTCGGTGACTTGGATCTTCCTGCGCTGGCCATCTCCCCGGACGGCGCTCAACTTGCTTACGTCGCCCGCAGCGGCAATGGCCCGCAGCAGATTTTTCTGCGAGCTTTGGATAGCCTGGAATCCAAGCCCATTGCAGAAGGGAGTCAGCCTTTCTTCTCCCCGGACGGGCAATGGCTGGGATTTTTCTCCGGCGGCAGATTGAGAAAAATCTCGATCACCGAAGGCTCAATCATAACCCTGACCGCCGCCGGGGCAACTCCGCGCGGCGCAAGCTGGGGAGACAATGAAACGATTGTTTTCAACCGAGGCTATTTGTCCGGACTCTTCCAGGTTTCGGCGACTGGCGGCGCGCCAGAGCCGCTCACAGAGTTAGACACCGCGCAGGGCGAACTCAGCCATCGCTGGCCGCAAATTCTTCCGGGCGGCAAGACGCTGCTGTTCGCCGTACAAACGGCGAGTGCTCCCGGCACTCCCGACGATGACCGGGTTCCAGGGCGGTCCAACAGCCGGATTGTGATCGAGCAGTTGGAGACGGGCGACCGGAAGGTCATGGTTCAGGGAGGCACATATGGCCGCTATCTCTCCAGCGGGCACTTGGCGTACGTTCGCGGTGGAACGCTGGTGGTAGCGCCATTTGACTTGAATCGCCTGGAACTGACCGGCCCCGCCCTCCCGGTCGTCGAGGGGATCATGGAGTCTCTGGATGGGGGCGCCCAGTGGAGCATTTCGGGCCAGGGGTCTCTGGTCTATCTTTCCGGCGGCGCCGGTACGGGCAGGCGTGCGCTGGTGTGGGTAGACCGCCAGGGAGCGGAAGAATCCGCAAGGGTCGGGTCACCGCTTGAAGTTCTCACCAGCAGAGTTTTCCCCTATCCGAATCCTCGTTTGTCGCCCGATGGCCGCTCGCTGGCCGTCCAGAACCAGGGCGACATTTGGGTTTACGACGTGGTGCGCGGGTCGCAGTCTCGCCTTACCTTCGACGGGGCAAGCAACTCTCCCATCTGGTCGCCGGATGGCAGGCGGATTATCTTTCGCTCTGCTCGAGACGGAAAACCTCTGAATCTGTTCTCGAAACCGGCAGACGGAAGCAGCCTGGAAGATCGCCTCACCAGCAGTGAACACCCGCAGTATCCCTACGACTGGTCACCGGATGGCCAGTCCATCGCCTTTGTGGACTTCGATCCGGTAACGGGATTGGATCTCTGGGTGCTGCCGCTTTCGGGAGATCGCACGCCCCAGCCGTTTCTCCGGACACCATTCGCCGAGGGTGGGGCGCAGTTCTCTCCTGACGGACGGTGGCTTGCTTATGCCTCGGTGGAATCAGGCCGAAACGAAATCTACGTGCAGCCGTTTCCCGGTCCCGGTGGAAAGTGGCAAATCTCGACTGAGGGCGGCTCGGAGCCCGTTTGGGCGCCTACCGGCGAATTGTTCTACTGGATCGGCGATCGCCTGATGGCCGTAGAGACCACTACCCGACCCGTGTCCCAAAACCTTCCGGTGTCGGAGCCGCCGACGTTCAGCGCGGGCACTCCTCGGATGCTCTTCGAGGCCGAGTATGAGCGGACTGGCACAGGCACTGCCAATTACGACCTCACCCCGGACGGTCAGCGGTTCATTATGGTCAAGCCTGCCGCGCAGGAAGCTGCTCCCACACAGATCAACATCGTACTGAACTGGTTCGAGGAGCTCAAGCGCCGCGTGCCCGCGGGGCGGTGAATGGTGAGTGGTGAGTGGTGGAAAGCAAATCCGAGCCGCGCGCGTCAGCAAGCGGACAATGTGGTTTTCGCAAAGGTGTCCGCTCCCTCACGGTCGCGGCTCGGATGCACATTGCCGGTTTGACTTGGTTCCTTAGCCCACCTATATTGGGCTTGGGACCTGGTATGGCTTTCCGCTTCAATCCGCGACCGTGGCGCTGGCTGGTGCTGGCGGGAATCGCAGCGGTTCTGGGGGCGACCCTGTCCAGTTTCCGAACGCGGACCCGCGAGCGCGCCGAGCCTCGTCCCACGCCGGCTCCCATCGCCCCTCAGGTCAGCCAGCAGACCCAGGCTTTTTCGCTCTCGAAGACTTCCGGGGATCACACGCTCTACACCATTCAGGCCAATGAAGTCACTCATTTCAAGGACAAGGTGGTGCTGCGCGGCGTTTCGATTCTGCTCTACGGCAAGGAAGGCGACCGGCGG
>CAYWWM010000477.1:0-2800 GCA_964461735.1 uncultured Solibacteraceae bacterium
GGCGTGGGCGGCATGGGCGAGGTGTATCACGCGCGCGACTCGAAGCTCAACCGCGAAGTGGCGCTCAAAGTCCTGCCGGAACAGTTCGCGCGCGACCCGGAGCGCATCGGGCGCTTCCGCCGCGAAGCGCAGGTGCTGGCGTCGCTCGATCATCCCAACATCGCCCGCATCTACGCGTTCGAAGAAACCGGCAGCGCGCGGTTTCTGGTCATGGAGTACGTGCCCGGCGAAACGCTGCGGGACAAGATTAGGGAACAGGGAACAGGGAACAGGGAACAGAGCCCCGACCGTAAGCGAGGGGCCAGTCCCGATCGCACCGCAGCGACCGAAGGGCCGCTCGCTCACGGTCGCGGCTCGGATGGCGGCGCAGCCGGCATTCCGCTGGAGGAAGCGCTGAACATCACCCGGCAGATCGCCGACGGCCTGGAGCACGCGCACGAGAAGCCGATTATTCACCGCGACCTGAAACCCGCCAACGTCAAAGTCACGCCGGAAGGCGTGGTGAAGATACTCGACTTCGGCTTGGCCAAGGCGTTCGCGGGCGAGGCGCAGGGCAGCGATCCCACGGGACGGGACTCGCCGACGCTCTCCGCGATGACTGCGCCGGGCACGATTCTGGGCACGGCGGCGTACATGTCGCCCGAGCAGGCGCGCGGGAAGAAGGTGGACAAGCGCGCCGACATCTGGGCGCTCGGCTGCGTGTTGTATGAGTTGCTCACGGCGAAGCGCGCGTTCGACGGCGAAGACATCCCGGAGATCCTCGCGGCCGTGATGAAAGGCGAGCCGGACTGGACGGCGCTGCCGGAGACGACCCCGCCGCACGTCCGCTTCATGCTGCGGCGCTGTCTCGAAAAGGACCCCAGCCGCCGCTTTCACGCCGCCGGCGACGTGCGCCTGGAAATCGAGGAAGCCCGCAGCGTTGCTCCTGCGCCGGCGGAACCGCTGCCGGCCGCTGCTCCTCTGCCCCCGCCCATTCCCGCCTGGCGGCGGGCGGTTCCGGTGGCTGTAGCGATTCTTGCAACCGCAATTGTCACCGGCCTTGCTATCTGGACGCTGCGAACGCCGCCGCCGCAGGTGGTGAGGCGGCTCGCAGTCACGTTGCCGCCTGATGTGGCGCTCGGGAACCTCAATCGTCCTGCCGCAGCTATTTCGCCGGACGGGAATCAGATTGCCTTTGTAGGAAGACGCGGCGGAACCGAGCAGCTCTTCCTCAGGGCACTCGATAGTTTGGAAACCAAGCCCATTCAGGGGACCGAAGGGGGTACGATGCCTTTCTTCTCTCCCGACGGGCAATGGCTGGGGTTTTTCGCAGGCGGAAACCTGAAGAAGACTTCCTTGACCGGAGGAGCGCCAGTAACCGTAACTGCCCTGGGTACTAACCAGCCCGGTGCAAGCTGGACAGCAGACAACGCAATTGTCTTTGGAAACTTTAATTCGGGACTCTCCCAAGTTTCGGCTTCGGGAGGGACGCCCCAGCCCCTCACCAAGCTAGACCTTGCCAAAGGCGAGTTCAGCCACTACTGGCCGCAGGTCTTGCCAGGCGGGAAAGCTGTGCTCTTTAGTATTGAAGGGGTGGAGGGGATGTTTAACCTTGATCCTGCTCGAATCGAGGTCCAAGACGTAGGCACGGGCGAGCGAAAAATTTTGGTTCAGGGAGGGGGTTATGGCCGCTACCTCCCCAGTGGCCACTTGGCTTATGTTCAGAGCGGGACATTGATGGTGGCTCCGTTTGACCTGAATCGCCTGGAGATGACCGGGCCCGGCGTCCCGGTGGTGGAGGGTATCCGCCAGGGCTCCTTTTTCGACGGCCGCGGCGCACAGTTCAGCGTTTCCGAGCAGGGATCGCTGATTTACATTTCAGGCAGCCTGCGTGCAGCCCAACGCAACCTGGTCTGGGTGGATCGGAGGGGAATGGAACAGCCGATTGCGGCACCGTCGCGTCCGTACTTCTTCCCACGTCTCTCGCCCGATGGCCAGCAGGTTGCCGTCTTGATTGAGGGAAGCATTTGGATTTATCACATACCCCGCGGAACGCTCTCCCGGCTGACGTTCGAAGGCTCGAATGGCTGGCTCCTTTGGTCGCCGGATGGAAAACGGATCGCATATAACTCGGCCCGAGGGGGTAAGGCTTCGAATCTGTTCTGGAAACCGGCCGACGGTAGCGGAATGGAGGAGCGGCTCACGACCAGTGAACAACCCCAGTTTTCCCATTCGTTTTCACCCGATGGTCAACTCATCGCGTTCGTGGAAACTAATCCAAGTGGGGACCTGGACATCTGGACGCTTCCGGTTCCCGGCGACCCTTCGGCAAGCTCAGGGCAGGCTCGCAAACCCGGGTTGTTTTTCCGAACGCCTTTCAATGAACGCGGGCCAAAGTTTTCTCCCGACGGGCGCTGGCTCGCCTACTCCTCCGATGAGACAAGTCGGCTCGAGATCTACGTGCAGCCATTTCCCGGTCCTGGCGGGAAGGTGCAGATTTCCACCGATGGCGGCATAGAACCACTCTGGGCGCGCAATGGGGAGTTGTTCTATCGGAACGGCGACCGGATGATGGCTGTCGAAACCAGAACTCAGCCCACTTTTACTACGGGTACTCCCCGGCTCATTTTCGAAGGACTGTACGACCAGATCGGCGGGGGCAACACGAATTACGACGTTACAGCCGACGGCCAGCGGTTCGTGATGGTCAAGCCCGCGGGACAAGAAGCCGCCGCTCCCACGCAAATCCACGTGGTGCTGAATTGGTTCGAGGAGCTCAAGCGCCGCGTTCCCGCGCCGCAGTGAGTGGGGAGTGGTGAGT
>CAYWWM010000478.1:0-2799 GCA_964461735.1 uncultured Solibacteraceae bacterium
GTTCGAGATGATGGGATAAATCGTTCCGCCGCTGCGGGCCGTGCTCGACGGCATGGAAGTAGCGAGTGCCAGGTCCGCCAGCGCAATCGCGTATCCGAGTCCCAGCGTCCGCTTGCCCAGCGCCCGGATCAGCAACAGCGCGATGCGCTTTCCGAGGCCGGTCTTGGAGTATCCGAGCGCCAGCATGTAGGCCGCGAAGATCAGCCAGACCGTGTCGTTCCCGAATCCGCTGAGCGCCCAGCGCGTGGCCGCTTCCGTCTCGGGGTGAACCAGTCCCAGGACGGTTGCGAGCACCACCCCGAGGAGTCCGACGGCCGCGGCTGGAATCGGTTCCGTGATGATCCCCACGACCACGGCGGCGAAGAGGCCAAAGTATCGCCACGCGTTCACGGAGAGACCCTCGGGAGCAGGCAGCAGCACGATCACCGCGCCGATCACGAGCGGCGCCGCCACGCGCAGGGTTCTGCGACTCGCGGGGGCGTTGTGTTCTGCGGTTCGAGGGGGTTCTGCTTTTGCCAGTTCAGCCATAGTGCCTGGAAACGCGCGCGTCTAGCGGTCCGCGAGTTCGGCCTTCCGCCGGGCCTGTCCATTGTAGTGGAGCGGTAGCCCACAATCCACTGGAATAGAGGCGGACGCAAAATCTCTCCGCAACTGCTTCTGCCCCGACATCTTGTTTTTCGCCTTTTCTTCCCCTATACTGAAAATGCATTCTGCAAAGAAACGGGGAGGAAACGCCATGGTGCTCACGCGCCGCCAGCGGCAGGTGATTGATTTCATCGCGGGGTTCTTGCAGGAGCAAGGCTACAGTCCGAGCTTCCAGGAGATCGCGCAGGGCCTCGGATTGAATTCGCTGGCCACGGTTCACAAGCACGTCCTCACGCTTGAACGCAAAGGATGGCTGCGGCGGAAATACAATCAAAGCCGCTCCATTGAGCCGAGCCAGCGCTATTTTCAGGAGGCACGCCGCGCGCGCGAGAGCATACTCGCCCGCGCCGCCTCGGAACTTCCTCTCCTCGGCCGCATCGCCGCCGGCAAGCCCGTCGAGGCCCTGGAGCAGCCCGGAACGATTTCGCTTGGCGACTTCATCCGCCAGAAGGACGTCTTCGTCCTCCAGGTGAAGGGCGATTCCATGATCGAGGAGCACATCCTCGACGGGGACTTTATTCTGGTGGAAAAGACTCCACAAGTTTCCGATGGCGAGATTGTTGTCGCCCTCGTTGGCGGAGCCGAAAGCACGCTGAAGCGCCTCTACCGGGAAGAGAACGGCCGCGTCCGGCTCCAGCCGGCGAATGCGCGCATGAAGCCCATTCTGGTCCCCGCGGACGATGTCACCGTGCAGGGCCGTGTGCTCGGGGTTTTGCGCCGCTATTGAAGAAGTGAGTGGTGAATAGTGAGTGGTGAGTAGTTTTTCTGTTCCCTGTTCTCTATTCCCTGCTTTCGATCAGCCTCGTAAGCTGAGACTCGGCTTCCTCTCGCAAACGTAGCCCCATTCCAAGGGTTGAATGCACCTTCCCGGCTCCGTCAATCAGCACGAGTGCCGGGAGGTGATCTACTCCATAGCGCCGTCCGAGCTCTTTCCCCAGCGGGCTGCGGAAATTCACGTGAATGAATTGGACTTTCTGTTCCCACTCGCGTTCGAGCCCATGCACGATGGGCCGGGCTGCCTGGCAGCCCAGTCAGAAGTCGGAGTAGAAGTGCACGAGGCTCGGCCGCCCGCCGCGCAGTCGCGCGCCGAAGTCGTCCGCCGAGACGAGCGCGGTCGCCTTCTCCCGCCGCCAGAGCGGCACGGTCCAGAGGATCGCCGCGCACGCCGCCAGCGCGGCCCATGCGGGCCACGGGGCAACGATGCGGCTCAGCACCCAGGCGGCCGCCACAAACCCCATGCCCGGCCCTATAAAGAGCGAGTGCCGCGCCACGAATCGGTAGACCGGATGAATCGTTTCCTCCCGATTTCTGTCATCCCGAGCGCAGCGAGGGACCTGCACTTCAAACCTTCTACACCAATCCCAACAGCGGCCAATAGAACGTCACCACCAACAGCAAGATCAGGAACTCGACGACGGCCAGTGTGCCGCCGACCTTGACCAGGTCTTTGGGCTCAAAATATCCATACGAGTAGCCCAGGATCAGCACCGCCGACTGGTAGACAAACACCTGCGCGGACGCGGCGAAGGTCCACACCATGCCGCTCGCCACTGGGTTCAGGCCGTTCGCGGCGGCGAATTGGATCACGGCCGGCATGGAGGTGCTCAACATGGGCAATTCGCTCCCCAGAAACAAATGATAAACAAATGCGCTCCAGTAGAGCACCGCGGTCGCTTCGGTGAAGTTCGAGAACAGCGGACTCAAACCACGGGTCATCCACCCGGTCAGGAAGCTGAGGGCGCCGGTTTCGACCAGCACGGTGCTCATGCTCAGCACGCCGCCTACAAAGAGGATGGGGAGGAAGTTGACCTGCCGGACGTCGGCGCTTTCGAGCACGCCCAGCTTTGGCACGCAGAGCAGCAACCCCACTCCGATCCCGACCAGCGCCGGGCTGGCGTGGTGCAGGCGGTCGGTGGCCCACAGTCCGAGCGCCAGCAGGATCAACGCGAAGGCGCGTTTCTCTTCCGACGTCCACGGACCGAGCTTCTGGAGGTTCTCGCGCAAGTAGGCGCGGCCCCGCTCCATCTGCAACGGCTCGGGCGGATAGAGCCACAACACAGCCCGCCAGATTCCCACGATCGAGAGCGGAATCGCCGGGAGAAACGCCAGCGCCCAGTCGCTCCAAAACACCTCGGTCTGCGTGATGGTCTCAAT
>CAYWWM010000479.1:0-2783 GCA_964461735.1 uncultured Solibacteraceae bacterium
GGCGAGTGGTCCATGTGCGCGAAAATCTCCTGGCGCGGCAGGTAGGGATGATCCGTGACGCGGATGCGGTTGAGCCACTTCACGTTGATTCTGCCTCCCCAGCCGGGCAAGACCACCCGCAGGGGGAAACCCTGCTCCATGCGCAGCGGCGCGCCGTTCTGGGCATAGGCCAGGATGCCGTCGTCCATGGCCTTGAAGACCGGGATGTCGTGGGCGTGGCGGCTGGGGTCTGACGCCTGCGTGATCAGCCACTTCGCCCCCGACTGAATGCCGGCCTCGCGGAGGATCAGCGACAGCGGCACGCCGGTCCACTCGCTCGTGCTCGTGCGGCCGTGCGTGTCCTGAGCGGTCTTGGCGTCCGCCTCGAAGATCGTGCCGCCGTTGCCGTTGCATTCCAGGAAGCAGATGCGGGAGACGGTGGGGAGGCGTTTGATCTCGTCCAGGGTCAGCACCAGCGGACGGTCCACCATGCCCTGGATCACCAGTTTGTACTGGGCGGGATCAATGACCGGGATGACGCCGTTTTCGTGGTTCACTTCGAAATGGACCTCGTTCGGCGTGATGATTCCCTTCAAGTCCTGGAGCGGCGTATACGCGCTGACGCCGCGCCCGGCAAACCCCCGCCGCGACATCGTGTCAAACTGGGAGCGAGTGCTGGATGGGGGCACGTCCCGGCGCTGGATGTAATTCGGCTCCGGGGTCTGTTGCTGCCCGCTGGCGGTCCGTAACCCTCCTAACCCTCCTGCGGCCAGCCCTCCGACGAGCGCAGCGCTCCCTTTCAGGAATCGCCGTCGACCTGATTCCTTCTGTTTCATATGTCCCTCCCACCTTGCAGTGAATAACCGCCTGGAAATCCGTGGTGCTCTTCTGTGCTCTTGCCGCGCTGCCAGAATCATCTACCAGCAGCCGTGCCGAAGTCAAGGAGAATTGGGCTGTAGTAGCGCCGCCGTCTCGGCGGCAAAAAGGACGGCCAGAGCCCGGCGCTACTCAACAGGTCTACCGTCCGCCTGCGGGGGATGGCAACGGCGTGGCGCCCAATCGGAGCAGCAGCTCCGCGATCTCCGGATGTGGCGGAGCGGTGTAGAAGCGCTTGTCCCCGCCTTCGATCTTCGGGCCGATGCCGCGCGCGATGCTCAGCGCGGTCTGGCCGTAGCGGTCTTTTGCGTCGAGATTCGCGCCGCGCTCCGCAAGCAGTTGGACTACGTCGGTTGCTCCGACGAAGGCAGCCGCGGCGAGCGCGGTGCGGCCGTCCTGATTGGCCGCATTCACGTCGTTGCCCGTTTCGAGAGCCAGCCGCGCTGCTTCGAGGGCCTTCTGCTTCTCCGTCTCCGTTAAGTTTTCGAGACGCCCCATCCCCGCGGCCGCCATCAAGGGAGTGGCGCCCTCGAAGGTGGTGAGCTTGGGGTCTGCGCCGTGTTCGAGCAGCAGCCGCATCAGGCCGGCGTCGAGCGCGGCGGCAGCCAGAAAGAACGCTGTCGCGCCGGGCTGCCGGATTTGCGGCATGGAATTGCCAGTGGTGCGGGCGAACGGCGGGTAGTCAAATGCCGGAAAGCCGTCGCCGACGCGGGCGTTGGGGTCCGCGCCGTGTTCGAGCAGCGGCTGCGCCAGTCCCGGCAGGCCGGGCCGCAGCCAGTAGCTGTCGGTGGCGATGCGCTCGCGCGACATGCCGATGGCCGTAATGCCGTCGCGCAGCGCGTAATGCAGCGCAGTGAATCCCCAACGATCGGCGACGTTCGGGTTCGCGCCCCGGTCGAGCAGAAAGCGCGCGAGCTCTTCCTGCCCGCTAGCGGCGGCGACGACCAGGGCGCTGCCGTACTCGGGCGACGAGCGGCTTACGTCCGCGCCCGCCTCAACCAGCAGCCGCGCCGAAGGGAGGTCGCCCACGCGGGCGGCGAACAGCAGCGCCGTGAACCCGCCTCGCGAGGTGGCCGGGTCCGGATGCACGTCCTCGGGGCCGAAGTCGTCCGGGCGGGTCGGATCGCGCCGATAGACGCCGTAGGTGAGATACTGCGCGGGTGTGAAATCCTCCGGGATGCGCGACACCGCGTTCACGTCGGCTCCGTGCGCCATCAGCACGGCGGCGGCTTCCGAATGCTTTTGCGCCACGGCCCACATGAGAGCGGTCTGGCCGCGCCGGTTCTCTTTCGCATTCACGTCCGCGCCGCGGTCGAGCAGCGCTTTCACGGCCTCGGCGCTGCCCGTGCGGGCGCAGGTCATGAGCGGCGTTTCGCCCGTCGCGCGGGCTGCGTTCGGATTCGCCCCGGCGTCGAGCAGCATCCGCACGAGGGCGGCGTTCGCTTTGGTGCAGGCCAGCGAGAGCGGCGTAACGCCGTAGTCGTTCGACGCGTTGACGTCGGCCCCGGCGCGGATCAGCAGGCTCGCGGTCTCGGCGTCATTCCAATGCGCCGCCCAGGAGAGCGCCGTCGCGCCGTCCCCCTGTCTGGCGTTCACGTCCGCCTTCTGGTCGAGGAGCGCGCGCACGGCGGCGCGGTCACGGTACTTGGCCGCTTCAATCAGCCGCAGATCGGCGGCGGCCGACAGCGTCGAAAACGAGAGCAAAATCGCGAGAGACCCTGTGCCGATGCGCTTCATGCTGAATCTCTGTCGCCCCTGCCGGGGCTTTCCCCCTTCTTCGTCAGCGATCCCATGGCTTGCGCCATGGGCCACATTCTGTCGCCCCTACGGGGCTGCATCTCCCATATGGCAACTCTTGCGCGGACCTAACACCTAACACCCAGCACCTAACACCTGCCGTCTCACGCGATCGAGAGCAGCTCCAGTTT
>CAYWWM010000480.1:0-2776 GCA_964461735.1 uncultured Solibacteraceae bacterium
TCCACCGTAAAATTCGTCGAGAGGGAATCCTGGTTGGAGAGGTTGTAGTCGAAACGAGCCAAGCCGAAATCTTCCTGAACCGACCGCGTGGGATTGCTCCGGTGGTAGGCGGCGCCGCCGAGCAGGCCGCTCTGAACCAGTTCTTCCCCATTGGGCTCCGGCCAGTAGCGGAAAAACGGCAGGATACCCCGCGCGAGATTGGGAACGTCAACGTAGGCGTTGAGGTCCGGACAATTGGAGGCGCGAGCCGCGCCTGTATAGACTACGTTGCAAGGCAGGCGGCCCTGCCGGGCCCCGAAGCTGGGCACCACCGCGACGGTGTCCACGCCTAATCGCTCCCGAAACCCTTCATAATTTCCGAACACAAACATCCTGTCCCGGATAATGGGGCCGCCCAACGAGCCGCCGAACTGATTCCGCTTGAACGGCGGCGCCCCCTCGGTGGCACTGAAGAAGTTCCGGGCGTCCAACTGGTTGTTGCGCAGGAACTCGAACGCGGCTCCATGCAACTGGTTGGTCCCCGAAGTGGTCACCACGGTGATCTGGCCGCCAGCCCGTTTGCCGTACTCAGCACCGTAAGTGTGCCCGAGGACGTTGTATTCCCGCACCGCGTCCACCCCCAGCAAGAAGCCGCTGGCCCCTTGCGGGGCTACGTACACGTTGGTCGCGTTGCCCCCGATGTAGTCCACCCCGTTCATCGTAAAGCGGTTCGTTTCGGTCCGCTTGCCCGCCACCGAGAATGAGCCGGACGCCGAAGTCGACGTATTGGACTCGTTATTGACCATGCCGGTGTTGAGCGTTAAGAGTTGTTCGAAGCTCCTCCCGTTCAGGGGCAGGTCTTTGATCTGAGCCTCGGTGATCAATCCGGACGTGGCAGCGAGCGTCGTGTTCACCAGCGGCGCCTCGCCGGTTACCTCGACGGTCTGCTGCACTTGCCCGACTTCGAGCGCCAGGTTGAGCACCGCCTCTTGCCCCACGGCCAGGTTGATGCCGCGCCGCACTTGCATCCGGAAGCCGGGCTTCATGGCCGTTACTTCATATTCCCCGACCGGGAGCGCCGGCACCCCGTAGCGGCCCGCCGCATCGGTGTTGGCCGTGCGCGCGAGCCCCGTCTCGATGTGCCGGACGGTCACCGCTGTGTCTGGCACCACCGCGTTGCTGGAGTCCCGCACGACCCCCGAGATGGCAGCTGAAAAACTCTGCCCAAAGGCCAAGCCATTGCCCCATAGGATCAATCCAAAAATCCCCGCTCCGAAACGCCTTAGTGTTAGTCCCCCCCCTCCACTCTCGCTCGCCATACGCCTCCTTTCGCGGTGCGACCAGCCCCGCCAACCTACGGTCGCGACATGGATGCTACTCCCGTTGTCCCAAAAATTACGAAAGCCAGTGTCCTGGCGCCGATCCCCGCCCACCGTCGGACCTCGTGAAAATAAGATCCGATAGCGCTGGCGACGCTCTACCGCCAGATCTGTCCGCCTGGCTTCCCGGCGCGAATATCGCGCAAGTAGTCTTCCTGCTGAGCCTGCTCGCAAAAACCGGTGCCGGTGTCAATCATGTCGGCTTCCGTACGAAGTTGGAAGGCCTTCTTGCCGGTCCAGGGCCTGGTATATGCGCCCGGGTCGGTGAACGTGAAATCAATCTCCATGGCGTCCCGCGCCGGGCGGCGCATCCGCTCGGTCACCCGCAACTGCTCGGTATAGGGATGGCCGATGGTATCGAGCCAGCCCTGGTTGTCCAGGCTCAGGATGCTCTCAGTCTCAACCACCAGCGTCTCCCCGTCCCAGCGCCCATGCGAGGTTCCCATGAAAGTGGGATTCCATCCCTCCAGGTGTCTTTTCCCATCCACGAAGATACGCCGTATTTGGTGATCACTCTCGAACATCATGTACAGCACGTTCGAGGTCTGCACAATTTCGACGAGAGGGTCGAAGTTATAGATGCGTGGAAACGTACGGGGCATGCAATAGGGGTAAAAACTGGGATCGCCCTCCTCGCGGCCACGCTGGTTGAGCGGCCCCCGCCCCTCCCGGCGCGCCCGGTAGATCCGCGATGCCGACGCCGTCATCGGCGGTTCCTCACCGGAAAAGCCCGTCGTAGGAACCCCGCCCCGAGAAGGTGGGGGTCCGCCCGCGAATGCGCCAGGCCCCGTCAAACGGCGATCCCGATTGCTCCCGTCCCAGATTCCCGACAGGTCTGGCTTGGGCCCAGCCGAGGTCTGCGCCAGGAGATCGAAGGAAAAGACAATTACCGCTCCCACCGTAAGAATCCCAGGCACTACGTAACGCCGCATGATAGAAACCCTCCTTTTCTAACGATGCCGCCTCCGAATTGAAGGAAGCAAAGAACGGGCCCTGCGTACTTCCGCAGGCCTTCCCAATCCGCTCCCTGCCTCGCAGAAAGACCTCATCCGCACAACAGCGCTTAATCTCAAAGATTGTGTCGTTGGTGGTATTGAAGCGATCATCGCTCACCCCCGAGCGATGAACAGTTGAAAACTTAAAAGAGAACCCCGGCGCCTCTCACTTAGTTCAACCTGCCCCTCGATGAGCCGAAGCTACGCTCGTTTTTGGCGCTTGTCAAGAAGTTTTTCGTTTTCTCTGGGAAAGAGCAGTTCTACGGGCGGGGCGAGATGGAGAACCGCATTCGGCTCGAGGGAAAACGGGCACGGGTCATTTCGGAACTCCGATCTGGACATTCACGTAATCCTCCACGTCGCGCAGGATCTTTTTGTCAAACTCCACCCGGAAGCGCTCCTCGCAGGCGAAGGCGGGGACGT
>CAYWWM010000481.1:0-2759 GCA_964461735.1 uncultured Solibacteraceae bacterium
TTTGCCCGCTTGCTCACGCGCGCGGCTCGGATACGCTACAATGGCCCGGTGTCCAAGCTGCTGCCGAGACTGCGAGCCGACATTGACGTGATGCCGTCGCCTGCGCCCGAGCAGCCGGGTTTGCTGGTGCGCGACCCGTTTCGCTACAGCGCGGCCATGCTCATCATTCCTCCGGCGCTGGTCCCTTCGCTGGCCTTCCTCAACGGAGAGCAGACGGACCTCGATTTGAAGGCCGATCTCTACTGCCGCACCGGGCAGTTGGTGGGCGGCGAAGTCGTCGAGAATTTCGTGCAGGCGCTCCAGGCGCAGGGGTTTCTGGAGACCGCGGAATATTTCGAGATGCGGGAAGCGCGGCAGCGGGAGTTCCGCGACGCTCCCGAGCGCGCGCCGTGCCACGCCGGGTCCGCTTATCCCGACCAGCCGGACGCCTTGCGCGGTCAGTTCCGAAAATACCTGAACTCCGCCGGCGATGCGCTCCCCGATCCCCCGGAGGTGATCGGTGTTGCGGCCCCGCACGTCAGCCCCTGCGGAGGGTGGAAAAGCTACGGCACTGCGTACCGTCGTCTCAGCCCGCCTCTGGCCGACAAAACTTTTGTCGTCCTGGGAACCTCGCATTACGGTCACCCGGAGCGGTTTGGTCTCACCAGAAAACCCTTCGTGACGCCGCTCGGAACGCTCGAAGTGGACGCGCCGCTAGTGGACTGGCTGGCGGAGCGCGCCGGCGACGCCGTGCTGATGGAAGATTATTGCCATGCCATCGAGCACTCCATCGAGTTTCAGTGCGTCTTCCTGCAACATGCTCTCGGCGCTCCCGTGCGTATCTTGCCGATCCTGTGCGGGCCGTTCTTCGAAAGCCTGGTTACGGGCCGCCTTCCGGAGTCGCACGCGGGAGTAGAGCGATTTCTCAACGCGCTCGGGGAATTGGCCGAACGCGAAGCCCCGCGCCTGTTCTGGATTTTGGGGATTGACCTGGCGCACATCGGAAAGCGCTACGGCGACCGCATCGCCGCGCGCGCCGGTGAAGGCCGCATGACCGCGGTCCAGGCTCAGGATCACGAACGGTTGCAGCGCGCCTGCGCCGGCGACCGCGAGGGGTTCTTTGCGCTGGTCCACCCGGAGCAGGACCGCCTGCGGTGGTGCGGCTATTCGGCGCTCTATACGTTCCTCAAAGCGGTTCCCGAGGCGCGCGGCAGGCAGCTCCACTACGAGCAATGGAACATTGATCCCGAATCGGTCGTCAGCTTCGCCGCGCTCGAATTCGTGAAAGCAGGAGTCAGGAGTCAGTAGCCAGGAGTCAGTAGAAGTACAGGTCCCTCGTCGCTGCGCTTCTCGACTCCCTTCGACTGCGCTCAGGGCAAGTCGCTCAGGACAAGCTCCTCGGATGGCAGCTATTATGCTTGGCTTTGATGTTTTGGTTTTCATTCTGACTACTGACTCCTGACTACTGGCTCCTGACTTATGACCACCCCGCTTATCGAAATGAGCCTGGCCGACCTCGGCGCGCGGATTCGCTCGAAGCAGGTCTCTCCCGTCGAGGTGACGGAGCAGGCGCTGGGGCGCATCGAACAGTTGAACCCGAGCCTGAACGCGTTCTGGACCGTGACGGCGGACCTGGCGCGCGCGCAGGCCCGCGCCGCCGAGACCGAGATCACCAAAGGCGACTACCGCGGCCCGCTGCACGGCGTGCCGGTTGGCCTGAAGGACCTGATCCACACCCGCGGCGTCCGCACCACCTTCGGCTCGAAGATCACGCGGGAGTTCGTGCCCGACGCCGACGCTGCGGTGGTCGAGCGGCTGCGCGAGGCCGGCGCGGTCCTGCTGGGAAAGACGGCGCTCCACGAGTTCGCCTACGGGATCACCAACGACAATCCGCACTTCGGGCCGACGCGCAATCCCTGGGACCCGGCGTGCGTCCCCGGCGGTTCGAGCGGCGGCTCGGCCGTCGCCGTCGCCACAGGCATGTGTTACGCGGCGCTCGGCACCGACACCGGCGGCTCGATCCGCATCCCGGCTTCGTTCTGCGGCGTCGCCGGTCTCAAGCCGACCTATGGGCGTGTCAGTCTTCACAACGTCTATCCGCTCGGTCCCACGCTCGACCACGTCGGCCCGATAGCCCGCACCGTTGTAGACGTGGGTCTCCTGTATCAAGTCATCGCGGGCTTCGACGCGGAAGACGAATTCTCCGTGGACCGCCCCCTCGACGAAATCCGCCTGCGCAAGAGCCTCAGTCAGAGCCGCGAGCGTGAGCGAGCGGTCAATGAGGGAACAGGGAACAGGGAACAGGGAACAGGAGAAAGAAGGCAGGTCCGCGTCGGCATCCCCGAAAACTATTTCTTCGACTGCGTGCAGCCGCAGGTCGAGACCCTGGTGCGCAAGGCCGCGAGCGTCCTCGAACACCTCGGAGCGGTCCTGGTCCCGGTCCGGATCGAACGCATGGACGAGCTGACGCAGGTGAGCATCGCATCGCTCTACGCGGAAGCGTACGTCACTCACAAAAATCATTTGGAGACGCGGCCGGATGATCTGAGCGAGCAGGTGAGAAAGCAGATCGAGCAGGGCAAGGAAGTTTCCTTTGCCGATTACTTCACCGCGCAGCGGACGCGGCACAGCCTCCGCCGCGAGCTGGAGCGCCTCTTCGAGAAAGTTGCCGTGATCCTCACGCCCGCGACGGCGCACGTCGCATTTCCGTTCGGCACGACCAAAGTTTCAATTTGCGGCACTGAAGAAGACGCCCGGCCCGCCACCACGCGCCTGACACG
>CAYWWM010000482.1:0-1041 GCA_964461735.1 uncultured Solibacteraceae bacterium
GTCGGAGGGCCTGCCCGGTGTGCGAGTCCGCGCAGCGCGCCACGCGCTCCGGCGTCCCGCAGCAGACGACCTGCCCGCCGCGGTCGCCTCCTTCCGGGCCGAGGTCAATCACCCAATCGGCGGTCTTGATAACGTCCAGGTTGTGTTCGATGATCAAGATGCTTCCGCCGTTGTCTATCAGTTTCCGAAACGCCGCGAGCAGCTTGGCGATGTCGTCGAAATGCAAGCCGGTCGTCGGCTCGTCGAAAATATAAAGCGTGGAATCGCTGTCGCCGAACGCCAGGTGTCCCGCCAGCTTGACGCGCTGCGCTTCGCCGCCCGAGAGCGTGGTGGCGGACTGCCCGAGCCGCAGGTACCCCAATCCCACGTCGTCCAAAATCTGAAGCCGCCGCGTGATCGGGGCGTGTCCGCCGAAGAACCCGAGCGCCTCCCGCACCGTCATCTGGAGGACTTCGTGAATGTTCTTGCCGCGATAGCGAACCCCCAGCACGCCGCTTTTATAGCGCGTGCCTTGGCATTCCTCGCAGACCAGCTCGACATCCGCCAGGAACTGCATCTCGACCGTGATCGTCCCGCTGCCCTGGCAGGCGTCGCAGCGTCCTCCCGCTATGTTAAAGGAAAAGGCGCCGGGAGAATAGCCCCGTTTGCGCGCCTCCGGCTGTGCCGCAAAGAGCACCCGGATCGGGTCGAACGCCTTGATGTAGGTGACCGGGTTCGACCGCGGCGTCCGCCCGATCGGCGACTGGTCCACCAGGACGAGGTTCTGGACGTGCTCCGCGCCTTCGACGCGGCGGCACCCGAAACGAGATATTGATGTCGTTTCGCGCTCCGTCGCCGCGAACTCTTCTCCTTCCACCTCGGCCTCCCGTTCGGCCTGGTCTGTCCAATCCGCCGCCTGCGCTTCGGCGCTCGGGTTGCGCAATGCCCGATAGAGAACGTCGTGCACGAGCGTGGACTTGCCGGAGCCGGAGACGCCCGTGACGGCCACCATCATCCCGAGCGGGATTTCCACGTCTATGTTTTTCAAATTATGCGCAAAGG
>CAYWWM010000482.1:1051-1500 GCA_964461735.1 uncultured Solibacteraceae bacterium
GCAAAGGCTCCGCTGATCTTCAGTTGTTTCCGGCTTGACCGCCGCCGCTGTGCCGGCAAAGGGATCCGCAGGTCGCCGCGCAGGTAGCGTCCCGTTATCGTTCCGGTGCCGCCGAGCAGTTCCGCGTAGCTTCCCGCGAACTGGACGCGCCCGCCGTTCTCCCCCGCGCCCGGTCCGAGGTCGAGGATATGGTCGGCGGCCTTCATCATCGCGGGGTCATGCTCGACGACCAGGATGGTGTTGCCTTGGTCCCGGAGTTCCTGGAGGATGCGGATGAGCCGCGCGGTGTCGCGGCTGTGGAGGCCGATGGAAGGCTCGTCGAGCACGTAGAGCGTCCCCACCAGGCTCGCCCCGAGCGCCGTCGCAAGCTGGATGCGCTGCGCTTCGCCCCCGGAGAGCGTCGAAGCCAGCCGGTCGAGCGTCAGGTATTCCAGGCCCACGTTTTCAAG
>CAYWWM010000482.1:1510-2756 GCA_964461735.1 uncultured Solibacteraceae bacterium
CGCTGCCGCACCTCTTCCAAAATCCGGTCCGCAATCGCCGCCTGCGTCAGAGTCAGTTCAAGCGTGTCGAAGAACTTCCGCGCCTGCTCGATGCTCATCTGGCACACGGCGCGGATGTCGCGTCCGCCGACCAGCACCCGATACGCTTCCGGCCGCAGCCGCCCGCCGTGGCACTCCGGGCATTGGGCGTACCCGCGATAGCGCGACAGAAACACCCGCACGTGCAGCTTATATTTTTTCCGGTTCAGGTAATCGAGGAATCCCTGAATGCCCACGCGCCGCGCTCGCCGTCCCGGCGCGGCCCCGTGCCAGACAAAATCCTTTTCTTCCTCGGACAATTGATGGTAGGGCACGTACAGGCGAATCCCGCGCAGGAGAGCCTCCCGCTGGAACTCGTTGTAGAAGCGCCTATACCGTGGCTTCGTCCACGGGTCCACGGCTCCCTCGTCGAGCGAGAGGGTCGGGTCGGGGATCACCCGCTGCGGGTCGTAATCAATCGTGTTCCCGAACCCCTGGCAGCGCGGGCATGCTCCATACGGACTGTTGAACAGAAACAACCGCGGCTCCGGCTCTTCATACGCGATGCGGCACCGCTTGCACTCGAACCGCTCATTGAAGGCAAGACGAAATGGCCCCCCTAAACTGTCATCCCGAGCGGAGCGAGGGATCTGCACTTCGCTTGTTTCGCTGCTCTGAGGAGTCCGGTCCGGAATCTCGATCACCGCTTCGCCGCCCTCGCGGTAGCACAGCTCAATGCTGTCAATCAAACGCTGCCGCGCCCCCGCCTCCAACACCAGCCGGTCGGCCAGCACCCAGACCGGCCGGCCGAAATGAATTTCCAGCAACGATTCCGGCGTCGAGAACTCGAAGATTTGGCCGTCCTGGTACAGGCGATTGAAGCCGAGCTTGCGCAGTTCGAAGAGGCGCGCCTTCAGCCGCTCCGCATGTGCAGTTCGGCTCGCTTCCGATTGGAGTTGGTTCGCGGATGCGGCGCGTGGCGCAGGCGAGCGGTGGCTCTCTTCCGGTTTCCCCGGCGCGGCGGCCGGTTCGTTGTGATCCGGCCGCAGCAGAGGAAACAGAACGTACGCGCGCAATCCTTCCGGGCGCCCCGCCTCCTCGGGAAGCGTGAGCAGGCGGTCCGCCACTTCGTCCACGGAATCTTTCTTGACCTGCGCGCCGCACTGCGCGCAGAAGGTCTGCCCGGCGCGGGCGAACAGCAGCCGCAGGTAGTCGTAGATTTCCGTGG
>CAYWWM010000483.1:0-2754 GCA_964461735.1 uncultured Solibacteraceae bacterium
GCGGATCACATGGTCCGCCTCGCGGAACGCCTTCTCCACGTCGCCATGTTGCAGCGTATCCTGCATCAGGATGTTCGACCCGGCTTCCTCAAAAATGAGGGCCGAGGCCGGGTTCAGCGCGTCCTGAATTTCGACCACGGGCGGGAGCGGCTCGTACTCGACCTCGATCTGCTCCAGAGCGTCCTCGGCGAGATAGCGATTCTCGGCGACGATGGCGGCAACCGGCTCGCCCACGTAGCGGACCTTCCCGCTCGCCAGCACGTACTGCGTGGCGGGCTTGGTGATGGCGCGCGGCGGCACGGGCTTGGTGACGCGCGCCACCTCCTCGCCGGTAATCACCGCCAGCACGCCGGGCATTGCCTCGGCTTTGCTCGTGTCCACCTTGCCCAGGCGGGCATGGGCGTGGATGCTGCGGAGGATCGCGACGTGCGCGCACTCGATCGGCAGATCGTCCACGTACTCGGCTTCGCCCTTGAGGAAGCGAATGTCGTGGTCTCTTCGAATCGGGTTGCCCACCCAGTTGCGAGTGGCGAAAATTTCATCGAGCTTCATCATTTGGATTTCGCCCCGGCCGGTTGTCTTTTCGCGGCGGCGTCCCGGATTGCATCAATGATCTGCTGATAGCCGGTGCACATGCAGAGGTTCCCTTCGAGGGCTTCTCGGATTTCTTCCTCGGAGGGATCGGGCGATTTTTCGAGCAGCGCTTTCGCGCTCAGGATCATGCCCGGCGTGCAGTACCCGCACTGGAACCCGAATTTGTCGAGGAACGATTCCTGAATCGGATGCAGCCCGTCCTTCGTCGCCAGCCCCTCGATGGTGGTGAGCGCGGCGCCGTTGGCTTGCACGGCGAGCATCAGGCAGGACTTGATCGGTTTGCCGTGATACAGAATCGTGCAGGCCCCGCAGTTGCCCGTGTCGCACCCGACGTGCGTCCCGGTCAGGCGCGCTTTCTCGCGGATGTAATGGACGAGCAGGAGCCTGGCTTCCACTTCGTGCGTGAATTCCTTTCCGTTGATCGTGACGCGAATGGGATACATGGCTTCCTTATGACTTCCTACTCCACAGGCCAGCGGGGCTTGATTTTCTCTTCGAGATTCGTCTTCTTCAGAATGCCGGGGATCAGGCGATCCACCTGCGCGTAGATTTCCGCTTCGTTGAGCGTCTTCAATTCGCGGCCTTCCATCAGGATTTTGCCGTCGCAGAGCACAGTGTGCACGCTGGCGCCCGTGGCGCTGTAGACGAGGTTCGCGACGGGATTGTAGAGCGGCTGCCACTGCGGCGTGCGGGCGTTGAAGATCGTGATGTCCGCCTTCTTGCCGGCTTCGAGCGAGCCGATTTCCTGATCCCATAGCGCGCAGCGGGCGCCGTTGATCGTAGCCATCTCGACGACGCGTTCCGGCGGCATCACGCCCGTGTTGAGCCGAACCTCTTTATACGCTCCGGCGGCGAGCCTCATCTCCTGGACCAGGTCCACGATGCCAGACGAGGCATGATCGGAGCCAAGCCCGACAGCGAGGCCCATCTCCAGGAACTCCGGAATTTTTCCCATCACCACGCAGCCGTAGCCGTTGTGGAGGCTGGAGCTCGGCGCGCAGACGATCTTCACGTCATGCTCCTGCATGGTCTGCAATTCGTGCGGGCTGATCCAACCCGAGTGGACCAGCAGCACGTTCGACCCGAGCGCGCCAAGCCGATCGAGGCGCTCGATTTCCGTAACGCCGAACTGCGTCTTGCAGGATTCCACCGTGTCCCGGGAAAAGCAGGCGTGCGTCTCGACCCCGACGCCGTGCCGGTCGGCCAGTTCTTTCATTCCCTGCACGAGGCGGTCGGTCGAGTTCGGGATGCCGCGAAACTGGAACCAGGCGCGAATGCGGCCGTTCTGCGCGCCGTGCCACTTTTGAACGACCGCTTCGGAGCGCTCGAGGCATTCCTCCGTGGTTTCGACGAACGTCTTCGGAAGCGCCCCGAAGGGAGACTTCGGGATATCCAGATTGCTCTTGGCGATCACGCAGCGCACACCGGCCTGCCCGGCGGCGCACGCCGTCTGGTCCGGGTGATAATTGCCGGCGTCAATGAAGGTGGTCACGCCGTTGCGCAACAGCTCCAGGATGCAGAGTTGCGCGCTCCAGTAGCTCTCCTCCTCGGTCAGCAATCCCTCGTAAGGGTACATGCGTTCGAACAAAAACTTCGCGGCGCTGACTTCGTCCGCCAGGCCGCGGCTCAACTGGAAGGCAGTGTGGATGTGCGAATCAATCAGGCCCGGCAGCACGACCTTGCCGCGAGCCGAGATGATCCGGGCCGCGGAGCCGAAGCGCGGCTCGAGGTCTTCCGTTTTTCCCACGGCCGCGATGCGGTCGCCCTCGATGGCGATTGCCCCGGAGCGAAGAATCCGCCGCTCCCGGTCCACCGTGATCAGCCAATCCGCATCGCGAATGAAGATGTCGGTCATGAGCGCGCGTCCGCCCCGGTTGCGAATCAGGAATGGTACTCATCCGCTTCCCCCTATGTCAAGCAACGGACTCGCTTGGAGTCGAAGTGGAATGTCGGGGTTTTCGCCGCTGCGTTGTTGGGGGATCATTTTTCCCCGTGCGCTCTGTGTCTCCGTCGCTAATCAACCGTGTTACAGTGGGGAATTGCATTGCGGATGTTCCGCGAAGGAGGAAACACGGCATGACCTTCACCGAAAAAATGACCTGGGCCGGCAAGGAATTGGTGATCCAGCGCGAAATTCCCCCGGTCCAGGTTGCGTCCGTC
>CAYWWM010000484.1:0-2753 GCA_964461735.1 uncultured Solibacteraceae bacterium
TGTGGTATCTGGCGGGATGTTTGCTGTTTGTGGGAGCGACTCCCGCGTTTGCGCAGGAGCCGGGAGGGGCCGGCTCGGCCGTCAATTGGGTGGCCCTGGCGTCGGGGTTTTCGATGGCCATTGCCTCAGCGTTCTGCGGGCTGGCTCAGGGAAAAGCCACGGCCGCGGCCGTCGAAGCCATGGCCCGGAATCCCGGAGCCGCCGCTGCCATCCGCGTCGCGCTCATCCTGGGTCTGGCCTTGATTGAGTCGCTCGCCCTCTACACCCTGGTGATTATCTTCGCCAAGGTCGTCTAGGCATCCTCCGGGACATTCGGGCAAAGCCGGATGTCCCTTTCTTCTCCGCGCGGCGTCGGTTCCTCCGAAACGGGGTCCGATGGGCAGAGGAGGCGAGCCGATGGCTAATTCCACTCGTTTCGCGGGATACCCGTCCGCCGTAGTCTACGACCAACCGACAGCCCAGAAGAAGGCCGTTCAGCACCTGCTGTGGGGCGACTGGCTGCGTTTGAAAAACGGCCGCCAAGGCGGCTTTGTGGAAGTCCACGCCCGAGGGGTGGACGGCTGGATGCGCGAAGAGGACATCCAGAAGGAGCGCCTCCTGGAGGTGGTCTTTGTGGACATCGGGCAGGGAGACGGCTGTCTCCTGGTAACTCCTGACGACAAGCATATGGTCATTGACGCCGGCGAAGGCGACAACATGATGAGGTTCCTGCGCTGGCGATACGGGGCTTTCCAGCAGCCGTGGAAGTTCGAGTGCGCGGTGATCTCGCACCCGGATCAAGACCATTACGGGGGATTTGACGCGCTCTTCGACGAGCGGAACGTCTCGTTCGGCACGATTTACCATAACGGCATTGTCGAACGGACCGGCGCAAACTCGTTGGGGAGGAAGACCCTTTCCGGCACGCCGCGGTACCTCACCGAACTGGTGACGAACGAAACCGAGCTGCAAGACTTCTTTTCGGCGCCGTCGCGCTGGAAGCAGAAAAAGTATCCGAAGATGCTCCACAAGGGCTTCACCAACGGCAGGTTCTCTCGGTTCAGAATGTTGAGCATGGACGACGGTTTCCTGCCCGGCTATGCGCTCAACGGCAAAGAACTCACCGTTCGGGTGCTGGGGCCGGTGGTAAACCATGATGCCGACAAACCACGTCTGGAGTGGTTTTCCGACGCGGGCAAGACCAAGAACGGCCACTCGGTCGTTTTGCGGGTCCAATACCGGAATGTCAGCTTACTCTTAGGGGGCGACCTTAACATTCCCTCGCAGAACCTGCTGCTCGAACACCATACCGGCCTGAAAGCCCCTCCGAAGAGTGCGGAAGAACACACTGCGATGGTCGCGGCCGCGCGCAAAGTTTTCGAGGTGGACATTGCCAAGTCGTGCCATCACGGCAGCTCGGACGTTTCTACGGTGTTTCTGGCGGCTACCCATCCGATCGCCACGGTCATTTCCAGCGGGGATGACGAGCCTCATTCCCACCCCCGCGCCGATACGCTGGGGGCCATCGGGGTGCACGGACGCGGCCTCCGGCCGCTCATTTTCAGCACCGAGCTGGCTCGTTCCACCAAGGAGTCGGTCAAGCATCCGCACGTGCTGCAGGCGCGAATCAGCCAACTCCAGAAAGAGATTGACCAGGCGCCCACGGGGACCAAGGCGGAGCAGAAGCGCAAGCAGAAGCTCGAACAAGAGTTCCAGAAGCTGGTCGGCTCCATTGACCGCAGTATCGCGGTCTTTGGCGCCATCCAGGTGCGCACGAACGGCCGCAAAGTCGTGGTAGCCCAAAAACTGGAGCAGCCCCGAAGCCTGAGCAAGAAGTGGGACATTTACCAGTTGGAGTCGAGCGGCAACGGCCCGCTCGCCTACGTATCGAAACACTGAGGGCGCATTGCATCGCGGCCCGCTCGCTTACGGTCGCGGCTCGGAAACGGACGCCAGCGTGCCGCCTTTCTGGACGCGGAATCGCGCGCCGCGCCAGACGATCTCGCGGCCAAAGAACCCCCACAGCCACACTCCAAAACTCACCAAATCCTGAACCGGCAGCAGCCACCAGAAGCGTCGAAACGTAGGATCGCGCAGCAGCAGTCCCGCGCAGGCCCACGCCAGCAGCAACCGCGTGACCAGGCAGGCCGCTATGATCGCGGAAGCAAGAGCACTTCCGGGCGGCGCGAAGCACCACGCCAACACGGCCAACGGAAGGGTGTGCGTGAAAATCTGACCCACGTACCCGGCCGGGCGCGAACGCCGCGAGCTGCGCTCCCAGCGCAGGCGATGCGTGAGGGAGCCGCGCATCCCGGCGTCGGCGAGCAGGTTGTCGGGAATCATCTCCGAGAGCACAACCGTGTGGCCAGCCTGCGCCACGCGCTCGCCCAAGACAAAATCATCCGCGAGGTAGTTGCCGAGCGAGCCGAATCCGCCTAGCTGACGCACAAGCTGCTTGCGGATCGCCATCGTCTTCCCGATCGAGAATTGCATCCCCAAAAGCAGCCATGCCGTGAGGACGCCGGGGTTGAACTGCGTGTTGATCCCCAAGGCTTCGAGCAGCGACCAAAATCCGCGAGACGGAAGCGAGCGCGCGATGCAGGTGACCAAGCCGGTCGAGGATTCCGCAAAGGGCCGCACGACACTTCGCAGATAGTCCGGGCCGGCGCGCACGCCGCTGTCATTGATGACGAGAAGCTCGTGCGCGGCGGCCTCCGTCAGGACTTCCAGGGCGTGCACTTTGGCGTTCGGGTAGCGGGGCGGGCCGGTGAAGA
>CAYWWM010000485.1:0-2749 GCA_964461735.1 uncultured Solibacteraceae bacterium
CGCAAGGACAACCGCTTCTACGCCGCCCGCCAGGGCGAGAACTCCGTCTACGAAATGTCGCCCGAAGAACCGACGAACCTGGAGCCGAAAGTGAAAGACCTGGCGTCTTGATCTGATCTGGTAGAATGACAGACTGATACAGGGCGATGGAGTTCGCCCAAACCGTCCGACTTCGGACTGATAACTCCTGGCGATCCCGTGAAGGGTCTTCCAGGAGTTTTTTATTGGAATCCCCCGGGGGCGCAGAAAGGAAATCTGCTTGCTGATATTTCTCCTGATGGTATTTGGAAGTTTGGGAACGCTGGCGCGATATGGGTTACAAGGGCTGGTCCAGGAGCACACCGGGGCGGGATTTCCCAGCGGGACGCTTTCCGTGAATTTGATCGGAAGCTGCGTTCTGGGCGTCGTGCTCCGGCTTTCTCTCGAACGGTTGTGGATTCCTGCGGATTGGCGAATCATCCTGACGATCGGGTTCCTGGGAGCCTTTACGACGTTTTCTACATTTTCCTGGGAAGCATTCCGAATGCTCGAAGACGGAGAATGGATGAAAGCAACGATCTATGTGGGAGCAAGCGTGGTCGGCGGTCTGCTCGGAATCGTGCTGGGAATCAAGATTGCGGACCTGATCTAGGAGGCATCATGGAGCACAAACGATTTGAAGGGGAGCGGACGCTGATGCGCATTCATATCGGCGAATCCGACAAATGGCAGAACAAGCCCCTGTATGAAGCCCTGGTGGAAATGTTCCGGCAGGAGGGGTTTTCGGGGGTTACGGCGCTTCGGGGGGTGGGCGGCTACGGCTCCTCCAGCCGCTACCACACAGAGAAGATTCTTCGACTTTCCCAAGACTTGCCTATCATATTGGAAGTGGTGGAATACACGGAACGGATCGAGAATATCCTGCCCCGTCTGGATGATATGATCTCCGGCGGCCTGATCACTCTCGAAAAAGTCCGCGTGATCCTTTATCGCTCGCACCAATGAACAACCGGCCCCCGAAACGCAAGGCGAGAATCCCACGTCCGCTCAAACCCAACCCCAGCCTCGACCTCTGGTGCTTGCCTCTTGCCGGGTTAACGGCTACAATCCTCCCGACTTTTTGTCAGCAAAGGAGCGCAACGATGGCTAAAGATGCAGTGAAAGTAGATTCGCAGCACTACCAGGTGGAAGTCAACAACAAGCATGTCCGCGTTGTGCGCGTTCAGTACGGTCCACATGAGAAGTCCGTCATGCACGGTCATCCGAACACGGTGGGGGTTTTTCTGACCGACGCCCATTTTCGATTCACCTATCCGAACGGGAAAAGCGAAGAGATCGGCGCCAAGGCCGGGGATGTGATGTGGCTGGACCACTTCGAGCATCTGCCGGAAAATTTGAGCGACAGCCGGTTTGAGGCGATCATCGTCGAGCTCAAAGCCGGAGCGAATGCCAAGAAACCCGCCCGGGCAAAACCGGCCAAGCGGAGAGCAGCGCGCACTCGGCGAGCCGGGCGCCGGTGAAAAGGAAGTAAGAACGCGAGATGACATTTCGAAGATATAATAGAAAACTGGGATGAGAACGTACCTATTTTCCGTGGAATTGAAACACGAGGAAGATGGTCGCTGGAGCGCATGGGTCGAAGCCTTGCCCGGTTGTGCCGTTTGGGGGTACACCAAAGAGGAAGCGATCGAGGCCCTGAAAGACGCTGCCCAAGCCTATATCGAGGTTCTGCTCGAAAAAGGCCAGACGATTCCAGAAGGAGTGGAAGAAGTGGATGCTCCCGTCGTGGCCGTGACGGTATGACCGACCTGGGGCCGCTCGTCCACCATCTTCGTAACACTGCCGTTCGGGAACTGATCGCCGCTTTGAGAAGAGACGGTTTCTCGCTCGAACGGGAGACACGAACAGGCGGGCGGATCTACAGCCAGGCAGACGGTCGGATTGTGGTAATTCACTACCATCACGGCAGCGACACGTTAACGCGCAAAACCCTCCAGCAGGTGCTGGCAGCAACCCGTTGGACCGAGTCCGATGTGCGCCGCCTGGGGCTGCTGTGACCCGGGCGGTTACGGCTCGATTTTCGCAGAGCAAACCATATGAATTCGCAAAGGGCGTTAACCCTATTCGAAAAAATCTGGGACCGGCACGTGGTCATCGAGGAGCCGGACTGTCCCGCGGTGCTCTACATTGACCTGCACCTGGTGCACGAGGTGACCTCCCCGCAGGCTTTCCAGTCGCTGCGGGACAAAGGGCTGAAGGTGCGGCAGCCGGGGCGCACGCTGGCGACGGCGGACCACAGCGTCCCGACGCACGACCGCTCGCTGCCGTTTGCCGATCCCTTGGCCGCGAAGCAGGTGGCGCAACTCGGCGCGAACTGCCGCGAGTTCGGCATCCCGCTCTATGGCCTCGACAGCCCGTTCCAAGGGATCGTGCACATCATCGGCCCGGAGCTCGGCGCGACGCAGCCGGGCCTGACGATTGTCTGCGGCGACAGCCACACGGCGACGCACGGCGCATTCGGCGCGCTGGCCTTCGGCATCGGGACCACGGAGGTCGAGCACGTGCTCGCCACGCAGTGCCTGCTCCAGCGCAAGCCGCAGACGTTCGAGGTGCGGGTCGAGGGGCAACTCCAGCCGGGCGTCACGGCCAAGGACATCATCCTGGCCCTGATCGCCCAGATCGGCGTCGGAGGCGGCGTCGGCAGCGTCTTTGAATACACCGGGAGCGCCATCCGCGCGCTTTCGATGGATGAGCGCATGACGATCTGCAA
>CAYWWM010000486.1:0-2737 GCA_964461735.1 uncultured Solibacteraceae bacterium
CCCACGACGCCGTGCCCATGCTGCCGGGAATCAGGACCGGCTGCCCGACCTCGTGATAGCGGTCGGGGATTTCCGGATGGCCGGGCGGGAAGGCGCGCGTCGCTCCTTTGCGATGGACCAGAACGTCGCGCTCGCGGCCGTCCACCGTGTACCGCTCGTGCTTGGCGATATTGTGGGCCACATCATAGAGGAGGCGTAACCGGACGTCTTCGCCGAACAGGCGCGCGAACGCCTGGCGCACAAAGTGCGTGATCGCCTGGCGGTTGGCCCAGGCGAAGTTGGCGGCGGCGCACATGGCCGCGAGATAGCTCTGTCCCTCCGGCGACTGGATGGGCACGCAGGCAAGCTGGCGGTCGGGCAGCGTGATGTTGTACTTCTTCATCGCCGCGCCCATCTGCGCGAGCGAATCCGTGCAGACCTGATGGCCGAAGCCGCGCGAGCCGGTGTGGACCAGCACGACGATCTGGTTTTCCGCGAGACCGAGCGCCTGCCCGATCTCCTCGTCGAACACCTTCTGAACGTACTGGACCTCCAGAAAATGGTTGCCGCTGCCGAGGCTGCCCGCCTGGGGCCGCCCGCGCTCCTTGGCGCGCTTGCTAACCTGGTCCGGGTCGGCGCCCGGCATCTGGCCGTGCGCCTCGCAGAATTCCATGTCCGTCGGCTCGGCGTAGCCGCGCTCGACCATCCAGCGGACGCCGCTCGCCAGCACGTGGTCAAGATCAGCATGGCTCAGCCGCAGCAAGCTCTCCTTGCCGGTGCCGCAGGGCACGTCGCGGAAGATCTGATTCACCAGCTCGCGCACGTGCGGCTCAACCTCCCCGCGCTTGAGAGGACTGGCGAGCAGCCGGACCCCGCAGTTGATGTCGAACCCGACGCCGCCGGGCGAAACGACCCCGGTCTTCCAATCGGTGGCCGCGACTCCGCCGATCGGAAAGCCGTAGCCTTGATGAATATCCGGCATGGCCAGCGACGGCCCGACGATCCCGGGCAAGGTGGCCACGTTCACCGCCTGCTCGAGCGAAAGGTCTTTCAAGATCGCCGCCAGCAGCTTTTCGTTCGCGTAGACGATCGCGTCGGTGCGCATATCGCTCCGCGTCTCTCGGGGAATCAGATAGCGGTGGTCGTCGAGCTTCCGAATGCGCGAAGTGTCGAACATGAATTTCTCCTATGGCAATCCCCCGCGATTTCATTATATTCCTTTCAAGGGCACGTGGGATTTTCCGTCCTGTCCTGGAGTAAGTGAGCCGATGGCGTTCGTCTCGAAGCGATACCTGCTGTTCCAAGTCCCCAGCTGGATCCTTGCGGCCATGCTGCTCGGAGCGCTCCATCGGTGGCTCGACTTGCCCCTCGCGTATGCGATCGGGCTGTTCGTTCTCTACGTCGCCAAAGACTTGCTCATTTACCCCTACGTTCGCAAGGCCTACGAACCTCACAACAAGACCGGCGCGGAATTGCTGATCGGATGCGTTGGGTTGACGAAACAGCGGCTCGACCCGGAAGGGTACGTGCAAGTCCGGGGGGAACTGTGGCGTGCGGTGGCCGACCCGCCCGGGGAGCCGATCCCGCCAGGCCAGCCGGTCCGCATTCAGACAGTTTCCGGCCTCACGCTGGTCGTTTGCTGGATACGGGATCAGCATGAAGGTGCGTAATCAAATTTGTTGAGGATTGAGGATTTTACAACTTCTTTACATCTCCCGCCTTTTTACAAGAACCTTACAATTTCCGAACGCACATCCCGTATAGCCTATAGCCTTGCCACCACCCAGCGGATCTTTGGGTTAGGAAAAGCACAACTCACACGGAGGTGCATGCGAAAGCGGGAGATGATGCGTAGAAACTCAACTGAGCGATGCCAACCGGCGCGGCGCACGCGCCGGTGGATTTTCCTTTTGGCGTGGACGATTCTCCTCAGCGGATCACGGTCATTGGCCCAGAGCCTGGCAGAGATCGCCGGGGCGCAGACGATTCCGGTTGCGGTGTTGGCGAAGCTGGCCTTGAGTTCCCCACAGGCGCAGACCCCCATGCCGAGTCAGGCGCAGGTTCCAAGTCAGGCTCCGGCTCCTCCGGACGGCGTAACTCTCCGAGAGGCCGTCAATCGGGCTCTGCAGAACTATCCGGCCATTCGTACGTCGCTCGAGATTCAGGCGGTGGCGGAGTCCGGAGTGGACTTGGCGCGCACCAGCTACCTGCCGCGGACCGACTTCCTCTACCAAGCCAACCGCGCCACGCGCAACAACATTTTTGGGATGGTGCTGCCGCAGCCGGTCGTCTCCGGCATCTCCGGCCCCGCGGGGCTCCACGAGTTCAGCAGCGTCTGGAGCAGCGCCACCGGCGTGATGCTCAACTGGGAGCCGTTTGATTTCGGGTTCCGGAGAGCTAATGTCCAAGCCGCTCTGTCCACGGTGCAGCGGACCGCATCAGCTCTGGATATCACGCGATTGCAGGTGGCCACGGTGGCCGCCGACGCCTTCCTGGTGGTCTTGGCGACGCAGCAGAACGTGCGCGCCGCCACGGCCAGCGTCGAGCGGGCCCGTGTGTTTCTGGAAGTCGTGCAGGCTCGAGTGAACGCCGGCTTGCGGCCCGGCGTGGACGCCGAGCGCGCACGCGCCGAATTAGCGGTGGCGGAAAATCAGCGCATCTTCGCTGAGCAGTCGGCGTCGGTCGCCCGCGTGATCCTGGCGCAATGGACCGGCCTTCCGCCGGGTGTTGGGATTCAGGAAGGGCCGCTGATGCAAAT
>CAYWWM010000487.1:0-2732 GCA_964461735.1 uncultured Solibacteraceae bacterium
ATGTGCCGCTTCTCGATATCAGTACCCAGGGCAGGTCCAAGAAGCAGGCCCTCGCGATGATGGAGGACGCCATTCAGATCGAGGCGGAAAGAGAAACTTTGGAGATTCAGGCCCAGCCTTCACGCGAGCCAGGGGTCTTTACGGTGAGCGCCAACGATCCGGATTCGCTGATTGCCTTTCTCTTGAAGCGCCAGCGTACTTGCCACGGGTTGAGCATTCGGGACGTGGCACGCCGACTCGCGTCCAGCTCGCCCACGGCTTACGCGCAGTATGAACAGGGCAAACGCGCCCCCTCGCTCGGAAAATTACGGGAGCTGCTGCACGCCATTGATCCCAAACTGGAAGCTGTCCTCAAGGCCGGTTAATTTTCTTGCCCCTCAGACAATCCTTTCCCCTAACCCAGGGCTAGTAACCTCGCTTCTTGTCCACCCGGTTGAGCAGCGGCTCGCCGGCGAGATACCGGCGCAGGTTGGCAGAAACCATATCGGCCTGCCGCTGCCAATAGCGGTCGGTGGCCCCGGCGAGGTGCGGCGTAATGAGGACGTTCGGAAGCCCCCAGAGCGGATGCTCCGGGGGAAGCGGCTCGGGGTCGGTGACGTCGAGGCCGGCGCCCGCGAGTTGGCCGGTTTCTAGGGCGCGGACCAAGGCATCGGTGTCCACCAGCGTCCCGCGCGCGACGTTGACGAGTGCGGCTGTCGGCTTCATGCGGGCGAGCTCCGCTGCGCCGATGATATGCCGTGTCTCTGCGTTCCCGGGGATGGCCAGGACCAGGTAATCGCAGCGTTCGAGCAGCGCCTGCAACTGCTGCGGCGAGTACACGCGGTCCACGAGTTCGACCCCGCGGGACGGGTCGCGTTTGACAGCTTCTACGAGCATCCCGAGCGCCTTAGCGCGGGTGGCAACTTCGCGGCCGATAGCCCCCAGGCCGAGCAGGCCGAGCGTCCTGCCGTTCAGCTCCGTAGGAATGCGCTGCGGATTCCAGCTTTCTTTCTGTCCCCAGCGCCGCGCGGCCTGGTCGTCGAACGCGTTTCGCAGCCGCCGCGCCAGCGCGAACAGCAGCGCGATTGTCTGCTCGGCCACTGGGATCGAATGCACGGTGGTCGAGTTGGTCACGATCACATCGCTCTCGACCACGGCGGCGAACAGCAGTTGCGTCACGCCGGCGGCGGGGGAATGAATCCAGCGGAGCTTCTCCGCCCGCGAGAACTGTTCCGGCTTAAGCGTCCAGGAGATGAAGATTTCGGCGTCGGCGATCTCGCGGAGAATCGTCTCGCCGTCCGCCGTCACGATCGCATGCAATTCCGGAAACGCCGCGCGCAGCGACTCCGCAATCCAGTCCGGAACCTCGCTGTAGGGCACTCCGCGGGCGTAGGCCCAGAGCAGTTTGCGGGAAGCAGAGTCAGAACTCATTGGCTTGTCCCGCTACATCTTGCCGAGAATCTGCGGCGGTGTCCAGTCCGCCCGAGCGGTTTCTGCTGTGCCGAGCTGTTTCCGCAAAAGGGCGACGGCGGCGAGCAGAGCCTCCATGTCAATGAGGGCGCGCTCCGGGCTGTCGCCTGCGAGTTTCTCGGCGGCGGCGGCGAGCAAACGCCCGGCCCCGACCGGGTTTCCGTTGTGCAGATGGTGCAAGGCTACGGCGAGCTGGATGAGCCCTTGCAGGAACTTCTTGCGGTCGCCGGAAAATTCCAGCCACACTTCCTCGAGCGCCTCGTGGCAGTCGAAGTACCGCCCGCGGTTGAACAGCTCGATTCCTTCCTGGAATAACTTGGCCTGGTGTTCCGTCAAAGAAGCACACTCCACGGTGAGCCTGTCGAACCCCCGGGGGCCGAACTGCACCCTCTGGAAATGATGCAACGGTGCAGCGGGAAAGTATAGCCGGGTCAGGAAGCTAAGTGGAGGTTTCTGTGGATGGCGTAGAGCGCCAGTTCCAGGCGGTCGGAAACGCCGAGCTTGTCGAAGATATTGTGCAGATGGTTCTTGACGGTCTGCTCGCTGATGAACATTCGCTCGGCGATCTCCTTGTTTTTGAAGCCCTGCGAAATCAGCTCGACGACCTGCTTTTCCCGTTCGCTCAACGGAGACGTGTCGAGCGATGAGCCGCCCGTGGAGAACAGGCCGGCGGCGGAACTTCCCGGCGCGGCGGTCAAGGGGGCGTCCGGCCAGGCTTCGCCCGCGGCCACGCGGCGCACGCACTCCGCCAGAACGCTGAACGGGGTGTGCCGGGGGAGGATTGCCGCCAGCGATCGCCGCACGGACCGCATCAACTCCACTTCCTTTTCCGAAGCGGTCAGGGCGATGATCCGCAGATTCTTCTGCTTGCGCAGCACATCGCGCAGAACCTCACATTCGGTCTCGACCCCCCCGCTCATCACCGCTTCCAACAGGAGAACCTCGGGTTTAAGTTGCCGGACTCCCTTCAGAAGCTGGCGCTCGTCCCCTGCTTCCCCGACAATCTTGAATCCCGGTTGCCTCGACAACAGCTTCCGCAAGCCGGCGCGAAAGACAGGCCGCTGATCACCAATCAGGATACGGATTTTCTTCAGCTTCGCCATTCCAGGAGCTATCCAGTGGGGGGGACGCTGACCTAAGATGCGCTAGGAACCGAATCCCAAAACAATCCTCTTGATTTTATGCGCGCCGGGCTGTCCCGTCAACCCTCCTCTGTAGCTCGCTCCAAGGTTTGCCAACAGGCTCTTCGGTTGCAATTTCCCATCCCTGGACGATTTATTTCC
>CAYWWM010000488.1:0-2713 GCA_964461735.1 uncultured Solibacteraceae bacterium
TAGAGGCTCAGCGGCTGGAGGGAGCGCAGGTTCACTTCTCTGCCGCCGGCGACGCGGATCTCTTTGCTCGGATTGACGAAGCGGAAGAGGCAGAGGGTCTTCAAACACTTCTGCGGCGTCAGTTCCTTCTTTTCTTCGAAAGGCGTCTTTGGTATCGCATGGAGAAAGTTGACCGGGATGGAATCGATGTCCATGGCGCGAAGCGCGAGCGCCAGGTCGATGATGTCGTCGTCGCTTTCGCCCATGCCGATGATGCCGCCGGAGCAGGTGCCGATGCCGGCGTGTTTGACGTTCTCGATCGTCGCCACGCGGTCATCGTAGGTGTGGGTCGTGCAGATCTCCGGATGGTGGTGGCGGCTGGTATTCAAGTTGTGATTGATGCGGCCGACGCCGACTTCTTTGAGCCTGAGGATTTTTTCTTCGTTCATCAAGCCGAGAGAGCAGCAAATGTTCATGCCGGTTGTCGCTCGGATCTCGCGTACAGCCCCGGCGATTTCGTCGATCTCTTTGTTCGTCGGGCCGCGCCCGCTGTTGACGATACAGAACCGGACCGCGCCGGCGGCTTTCGCCCGCTTGGCATTTTCGACCAGTTTTTCCTTCGACATGAACGGATAGCGGTCGATGGGCGCCTCGGAGACGGAGGATTGGGAGCAGTAGTGGCAGTCCTCCGGGCAAAGACCGCTCTTGGCGTTCTGCAGCACGTGGATTTGCACCCGCTTGCCCCAGTAGTGGCGGCGCACCTTGAAGGCCGCGCTCAAAAGCTCCGGCAGTTCGTCTTCCGAAGCGTCGAGCACCCCTTGCATCTCTTCGCGCTCGGGAATGATCCCTTGAAGCGCTTTATCCGCCAGCCCGTGAAAATCCATTCTCACCTCCGAAAATTAAGCCAGTTTCTAGCACGCGGCATCCAGCCTTGCAAATGTTGGTGCTCAAAGCCAGGAGAGATCCGATATTTTCTTTTGTTCAGGTTTTGGTGGCACTCGTCTCGACAGTCATCAGGAATTCTGCTTCATCTTCGAGCCGGTCGGTCAGCAGGCGCGCTTTAAACTGGGTGTCGCGCGCGCCTTGGCGCAGGGCCGTCTGTTCATGCCGTTCGAACCAGCCGGGTTTCGCCACATGCAGCAGCGGCGGCGCCAAACGCCGCGACTGGCGCTTCTGGGCATACTCGACGTTGAGCTGGTGAAGATGATGATCAAGGCCGGCGAGCAGTTGGCGCAACTGTGCCGGCGTCGGACTGCCTTCGTCGAACTCCACCACGAACCGATAACGTGATTCCGTTGCGTCGGCGACGGCGCGGTAATGCCGGACTCGTAGGCCGGTGACACGCTGGGCGGCGGTCATCGCCTGGATCACCTGGTTGACGTGCAGCTTTTCTCCGGTGAGGCTGGTGACGTCGCGGCCCTTGCGCAAGAACTCGATCATTGGCGTTTTGTGAAAAAAGCCCGTGACGCGAACCAAATCATTGATGTCGTAGCGGTAGAGACCGCCGCAAGTTGTGAGGATGACGTAGTAGATGCCGCCCACTTCCAATTCGTCACAGTTCAGAACAGTCGGGTTAGGGCTGTCGATGTCGGTCTCGGGGATGAACTCGTAAAAATTCGCGTCGATGGCCAATACTCCGGCGGAGCTATGATCCGAAATTGGCAGCGACATATGCGCTTCACTCGCCAGATATCCCAAGTCTCGCACGGGCACGGCGGCACCGAACCAGGAGTCGAGCTCCTTAAGCCGGATGCCGACGCTGCCGCCGGTCCAGCAGCCGACAAGCTCAAGCTCGGGCCAGTAAGAAGCGGGCCGCAGGCTTCCTTGCGCCTTGATGAAATCTTCCAACTCGCGCGCGCGATCAGGATTCGCTTTGGTCCGCGCCGAGAGGGACGAGCGGGTTTTTCCCGACATGTCAAACCGCGCCGACAGCGTGCCATCGTGAATGTCCTTGATCATCTCCGCGCTACACTGATCGGCTGTTTCGACGAGCCGCAGAATGGTGCTCGGATTGGGCGTCCCCAGGAAAATTATCTTTTGTTCCAACGCCAGACGCATGGCGACATAGTATTTGGCGGCAAAATCCTTGATCTCCGCAATCTCATAGGGCAGCGCATGGGCGCGCTTCACCCACGACGGGCTGGACTGGTAAACGAGGCCCGACGCGGAACCGTAGGGGATGCCGCCTGGAGTGCGGCCTTCGACGGCGGCGCTCACGACCGCGAGCATTTTCCCGTGAAATAGCCCGGGATGATCGAGGAAGGAACGGACGAGCCACAGGCGCGTGAGTTTGGAAAAACTCCTCCGCATGCTCTCCGTGACGGGGATCAACTTCGGTTCGCCGGTGCTGCCGCTGGTCACGTTGAACATCAACACGGGCTCGCGGGTCAGCACCTTAGCTTCCCCATGTTTGGCCCGGTCGACGTAGGGGCGTAAACGCTCGTAGTCGCTGATGGGGACTTGCTGGCGGTAGTCGGCGACAGTCCGGACGGCATCGAAGCGATGATCCCGCCCGAAAGCGGTTCTTTGATTGCTGCGAATCAGCCGCAAAAGTAAATTCTTTTGAGTTCCTAGCGGATCATCGGCGAGGCGTTCCCAACGCTGCCAAAGCAGGCGGATAAACGGCAGAGCGACGCGCAGAAGCAGTTGCATAATTAACTAGTGTCCTGTCTCTCAAGTTCGTTTAATAATTCCGATGGTGACAGCGGATAAATCCCCCTTTGAAAAAGGGGGA
>CAYWWM010000489.1:0-2693 GCA_964461735.1 uncultured Solibacteraceae bacterium
CTTCGGTCAGCTCCTGGGGCGTGATGGTATTGGACAGGTAAAACGTCTTCAGGATTTGCTGCTCCTGCTCCCGGCGCTTGACGGTCGTGTCCGGGAGAACCAGGATGGTGTTGCGAGTCAGGGGTTTCCAGAAAGTTCGGGTCATCACGGCAACCTGATCGAGGGCTTCCTCCAGAGTGACGTTGCTCAGGTCCACGGTGATCCGCCGGCTCATGAAGTCCAGGTCAAACAGGACGTTCACGCCCGCCAGCCGGCCGATCGTCTCATAGACGATGCGGCTCTCGTTGGCGGCGCGCAGGTTGATCGGCTCGCGCGACAGCGGCTGCAATACCGGCGGTCCCAGGGCCTCTTCGAACAGGGGGGGGCCAGCCTGATCCGGAGCCAGCGCCGCGCCCGGCGCCGCCTGCTGCTGATCGAGCAACGCGCGCGTCTGCTGGACAGACTGGATCGCAACCGGGCTCGATGGATCCATCATCGCGGCCCGCTCAAATTCGGTCAGAGCCTCGGTGAGATTGCCCTGCTCGCGCAGGCGAAGGCCGCGCTCCACATGCATCGCCCCGGCCTGAAACCGCACCCGCTTGAACGCCATCATGTACTGGATGTTGCTGGGATCGGCCTGAAGGGCGCGCTGGAATTGCTCGAAAGCCTGATCGTAGTCCTTTTGTTCCTCGGCGCGCAGGCCCGTCCGGTATGCGTCGCCGCCTTGGGCCCACAGGCCGGGCGGGACGGCCAACGCCATCCCAGCCAGCAGAATCAATCCTGCCAAACTCCGGCCCGTTGATTTCGGGGACCCCATCCTGAAGCGTAGCATCCTTCCCTCCTTGCACACCTCCAACGCGAGCCGCCTGCCGGCCGAGGGGAACAGTTCTGATCTTCGCCCATTCTAGCACAGGAGGCTTTCCCCATCGCCCCACCTCGTGAAAACCCAGTTATCTCAATCATGTTGCGGGGAAAGGTACATAGGGAAAAGGGAATAGGGAGTAGGGAACAGGGAACAGAAAAACCGAACGGTTAGTTGGAGCGTTGAAGGGTTCCGGTTTCTATCCAACTATTTCCTACTCCCCATTCCCTATTCCCCATTCCCTACTCCCCATTCCCTACTCCCCCTGTTCCCTGTTCCCTCGTCACTTCTTCTGGCCCGGGCGGGGCTGGCGCGCCGGCTCATCGAGCAGGTGGCAGGCGACCCAGCTTGCAGTGCCTTCTGTTCCCTGTTCCCTGTTCCCTATTCCCTGTTCTCTGTTCCCTGTTTCCTGAACTCGCAGCAGCGGCTTCTCCGTGCGGCAGCGGTCGAACACGTACGGGCAGCGGGGATGAAAGGGGCAACCAGAAGGCTTGTGGACCGGGCTGGGCACGTCGCCGGAGAGCAGGATGCGCGAGCGCGTGCGTTCCGCTTTCGGGTCGGGCACGGGAACGGCGGAAAGCAGAGCTTCCGTATAGGGGTGCCGGGGTTGCGAGAACAGTTCGGACGTAGGACCGACCTCGACGATCTCGCCGAGATACATGACAGCGACCCGCTGGCTCAGCAGCGAGACTACGCTTAAGTCGTGGGAAATGAAGAGATAGCTGAGGCGGAGGCGGGCTTGCAGGTCCCGCAACAGATTGATGATCTGCGCCTGGACCGAGACATCGAGGGCGGAAGCCGGCTCGTCGGCAATCACCAGGGCGGGATGCAGCGCCAAGGCGCGGGCGATGCCGATGCGCTGGCGCTGGCCGCCGCTGAACTCGTGCGGATAGCGGCGCAGGGCCGAATCGTCGAGACCCACCGTCGCCAGCAATTCCCGGAGCCGCGCGTCGAGTCCCTGGGTCTGGCCGAAGTTGCGCAGCGGCTCGGCGATGATCTCGGCCACCGACATGCGGGGGTTGAGCGATGAATAGGGGTCCTGAAAGATCATCTGAATATGGCGGCGAGCCTGGCGCAGCCGCTCGCCACGGAGCGCGGCCAGATTCTGGCCGCGAAAAATCACCTCCCCCGCCGTGGGCCGGTAAAGCTGGACGATGGCGCGGGCCATCGTAGACTTGCCGCAGCCGCTCTCGCCGACCAGGCCGAGCGTTTCGCCTTCGTCAATCCAGAGGCCCACGCCGTCCACCGCCCGGACCACGCGCCGGCCGTTGCCCGACCCCTTCCCGTGAAACAGAAAGTGCATGGTGAGGTTCCGAACTTCGAGGAGGTGTGAAGACATGGGAGAAGCAAACTAGGAGTGCGGCGGCCCGCCGGAGTCGCGCTTCAGCTCGACTGGTTTTCCATGAGGCGTGTGCCGATAGGCATCGGCCCAGGCTTCTTTGCGCTCGACCAACTCCGCTGGATTGGACAAACCCTTCGCCGAGACCAAGCGCTCGAGGGCCGCGAGCCAATGTTCATAGTAGCGCGAGCCGTCGTCCGGCTCTCCGCGGTCGGCGGCAGCCTTGAGCTCGTCGGCGAGCGTGGCCGCCCATTCCTTCCAGGTGAAATGCCCTTGCTCGGAGAGCTTCACGGCGAGCGCAAACGCCTGCGCCTGCCAAGGCTCGGCAAACACCGGCCCGCCTTCGTCGCGCGGCAGGCGCGGCAGCGCGGCTAAGCGCTCGGCATCGGGTTGTGGATTAGGCTGACTCAAGATATTCGTCCCACAGGTCCAGATAGACTTCGTCTTGCGGCTTGGCTTGCTCGCCCCACAGCTCGCGCGCATCGAAGCGCACGGAATAAACGTGTTGGGGCC
>CAYWWM010000490.1:0-2674 GCA_964461735.1 uncultured Solibacteraceae bacterium
GGTCGTAGATCGCTACGGGGTAGGTGAACCCGTCCTTGATCTCTCCGTTCAGAATTCCCTCGGGCAGGGCGTAAATGTCGCGCAGCACTCCGCCGGGCCGGTTGACGGCGTTATCCCAAAACCCCTCGCGCGTCATCCAGCCGTAGTTGCTGCCTTCGCGCACGATGTTGACTTCCTCGATGTTGCTCATGCCGATGTCGAAGGCGAACATGGTGCCGTCGGTCAGGTCCCAGGTGTGCCGGTGAGCGTTGCGGAAGCCGTAGGCGTAAATCTCCCCGAGCGTGTTGGGGTCGCCGTCGGTATGGAATTTGTTGATGGCGGGAATGGTGTAATCGCCGAGCCCTTTGGTTCCGCCCGACACGGACGGGCTGCGCGGATCGAACCGCAGGATGGCGGTAATGACGGTATCCAGGCGCTGCGTCTGTTTGGGGTTGCTGGAGTTCGGTCCGCCGCCGTTGCTGAACCCGAGATCGCTGCCGCTGGTGTAGAGCAGGCCGTAGTCGGGGTCTCCGGGCTTGGAGGTCGGGTTGAAGCCGACATAGCCGAACGGGTGCGTCAGATTCATGACCGCATGGCCCACGCGCAGCAACTCGCGCCGGGTGCCCTCGAAGGTGTTGGCAGCGGGGTTGCTGGCGTGCCACTCGGTGATGACGTTGTGGTGCGTGACATCGGCTTCCGTGAACCCCGGCGGAATGAAGTTGGGCTTGGCGGGGTTGCCCATGGCGTGCTCGCCGTGCACCGTGTAGAACAAGCCGTTGCGCGCAAACTCCGGGTGGAACGCGAATCCGATGAATCCGCTCTCCAGCCGGCTGTAGATCGTGTGCGGGAAGACGGCCGCAGTGTCGGCGTACAGGGAAGGCCGGTTGTTGCGGTCGAGCAGGTAGAGCGAACCTCGCGAATCGTTCGCAAAGCGCCGGCCGTCCGGCAGGTCGCGGACGAAACTGACGCGCGCATACCCGGTGGCGTCCTGATCGCCCGGCAAGCGTCCGCGGGACTCCGGCAGACGAGCGATTTCCTTGATCTGGACCGTCAGGCCCCGTTTGATGATCGGGTCCGGGATGGGGTTGCTGACCTGCGCCGGCATGGCTTCGGCGGCCCAGAACCCCGTTGCGATCAGAATGACCAACCTTGCGCGTACTCGCATGACTCCTCCTCTCAACCGGCTGGCCTGTCGGGCCCAGCACGTTTGCCAGTATACCGCAAACCGAACCTTGGTTCTTCTTCAATGGAGGTAAACAGGAGGGCCGCCATCACAAATCGGCCAAGACAAAGTTGACGTCAATAAAAGTGAGCACCTCCACGGGAATGCCCTGCATCAAGGTGGGCTGATAGCGCCACTTCGTCACGGCCTCCATCGCGGCGTCAACCAGCAAGGGGTGGCCTTTCAGAACCTGAACTTCGCTCACCGTTCCCTCTTTGGTAATCACGGCCCGCAGCCGAACGGTGCCCTGAATGCGGGCGCGCTTGGCGAGGGGCGAGAACTTGGGGTAGACCATCTCGATGAGTTTTGCTTGCTGCACGTCCGACCTCACCTCGATCCGCCGGGGCGGTGGCGGCTCGGGCTGCGCCGCGGCGGCCTCCGCTGGCGGGGGCGGGGGAGGTGGGGCCGGAATCTGACTTAGGAATTCCCCGATCACACCTCCCACAACGCCACCCGGGACACCTCCTATAATCCCTCCGGGAACGCCGCCCACCACGCCTCCCGGCACTCCGCCCTCGAAACCGGGCAGTGCAGGCGCCTCGACCACGGCCGCTTTCGGCGTTCTAGGATTCACCGGGAACTGCAAAGCGCGCAGGCTGATCCGGACCGAAACGGGGGCTGCTAGCGGAGGAGGGGCTGGAGGCCCGGGCGGCGGAGGCGGCAGGAGCAGGACCGCACGCGAAGGAACCGCAATCGGGGTAAAGACGACCTCCCTGGTCAGCATCTCAGCAATTTGAATCCCGACTAGCAGTGCCAGGCCGATGCCGTGAATCGCCAGAGAGAGCGGCAGGGCCCTGCTTCCAAACCGTTGCTCGTCCCAGAGGGCCTTGGCCGCCAGAGCCTTCGAGGTTAGCTGCAAGGGAGGCAACTTCGGCGGGCGGATGCGGTCGCGAATTTCTCGAACCACCGAGGCGTACCAGGGCGGAATCCTCAGCTCCGTAGAAACTTCCACGGGCTTCGACGTGAGCTGCAGGGGTGGGAGCTTCGGCGGGCGGATGCGGTCGCGGATTTCCCTAAACAGCGAGGTGTACCAGGGCGGAATATCCAGCTCGTGGACCGCTACGGGTTTCGAGGTAAGCTCCAAGGGAGGCAGCTTCGTGGAGCGGATGCAGTCGCGGATTTCCTGAAACAGCGAGGTGTACCAGGGCGGGGTTCTGGATACCAGGGAGTCGTAAAGACGATCCGCCGCGGCGCGCCAATCCGCGCTTGGTTTTTCCGCAGGACTGTCTTCTGAAGAATTGTCCACCTTGGGAAGCGTCACGATCAGCATGAACGCGGTTGTAAGCAGCGTTTCCCAAAGGCTCCATCCAGCGCTGAGTATTGCCATAGGAGTGTCCTCCAAGAAAGGATTTGGCAAGCTAGCTGCCAATAGGAAGAGTGCTTACCAGCAGAGGGGGGGAGACTTGTCGTAGGGGCATGCCTGGCTGGATGCGGGAGTTCCTTACGAGGCGTGGTGGCTGCATCGTCCGCCAG
>CAYWWM010000491.1:0-2667 GCA_964461735.1 uncultured Solibacteraceae bacterium
AGAAGTTGAGGTCGCTGAACCCGGACCATCGCAGCGAGGGATAAGAAGGCTGCACTTCGATCACCACCGGCGTGGTTTGCTGGCTGGGCGGAGCAGCCGCGCTCGCCGCCGGCGCGCTTTCGGCGGCGCTTCCCGCGACGCTTCCCGCGTGGGCCATCGGCAGCCGCAGCACCGCCGGCCGGGCGGCCACCGTTCGCGGAGTCGCCGCTCCTTGTTCCAACTCCGCCACCCGGTTCTCCAGCCGCTCGATGCGCTCCAGCAACTGCTGCATCAGTTCCGTCGCCTCGGCCGACTGCGCCGCCACGGTCGGCGGGCTGACCAGCAGCAAGACGGTCCCGGCCAAAACAACTCCGGCAATGCTGCACGCCCTTCTGCCAAGATCTTTCAAACGGTCTTTCATACGGTCCCCCTGGGGATGGATTCTGTGGTGGTCTTAGGCAACGCTCGCGTGAGACCTAACACCTGACACCTGACACCTAACACCTAACTCATGCGCATGATACCAGAAGTTCTCGCGCTCGGAACGACACGCCCCCTGCCGCTGTGCGTGATATGGCACGCTGCTAGGGAAGTAGCGCCGCCGTCTCGGCGGCCTATGGAGCCGGCTGCAAGCCGGCCGGAACCAGAGCCGGGCCGGAAGCCGGCGCTACGGCCGCGTGGGCTACCTGGTGCTGGAGAAATGGGCTAGAATAAGATCATGAAATCGGCAGCCGCCAGGATGAACTACGATCAGCTTTGCCTCCTGCCCGAGGACGGCAACCAGTACGAGCTGTTTGACGGAGAACTGGTCATGACTCCTTCGCCGAATACGCGGCATCAGCGCATTGTGGGACAACTGTATGCGGAATTATTGGAGCATGTAACGGAGCATTCCCTCGGCGAACTGTTCGTCGCGCCGCTCGACACCATCCTGGACGAATACACCGTGGTGCAGCCCGACATCCTGTTCGTGAGCCGGGAGCGCGTCGCCGAAGTCGTGCAAGAGCGAATCGAGGGGGCTCCCGACCTGGTCGTCGAAGTCCTTTCTCCGAGCACCTTTCATAAGGACCTCCGCCGCAAGATGCGCGTCTATTCGCAGTTCGGAGTGCGGGAATATTGGATCGTGGACCCCGAAGAGCAGACCGTGGAACGCTACGAGCGAGCAGGGGAGAAGCTCCAGCTGGCTCGCCGGTTTGCCTCCCACGAAACCTTCCAAACCCCTTTGCTTCCGGGTTTCGCGCTCGAAGTCCGCAGCATCTTCTGAAGACCAGAAGATAGGGAGTAGAGAACAGGGAGTAGGGAAAACCAAAGCTGTGCCAGGTCCTGGGCCGTCTGGTGGCTTTCCGGAATTTGGAATCCGGAATCCGTCCTTCTGACTCCTGACTTCTGACTCCTGACGTCTTTCTTCCCTCCTCCCATTCCCTATTCCCTCCTCCCCCCAATCTGTGGATAATCTACGCATAGCCCTGAACCGGCGGGGCTAACCAAATCTCTGAGGAAGAGAAGCTGGCTGTTTGGTGCGGGACCTAACACCTGGCACCTGACACCTATGTTGCAACCCGGAACCAAACTCGGGCCGTATGAAATCCTCGCGCAGCTCGGCGCGGGGGGCATGGGCGAAGTCTACAAGGCCCGCGACGTTCGGCTGGACCGGCTGGTGGCGCTCAAGGTTCTGGCTCCGCACCTGGCCGGCAGCCTGGGAGCCCGCGAGCGCTTCGAGCGCGAAGCCACCACCGTGGCCAAGCTCAAACACGCGCACATCTGCGTGCTCTACGACATCGGCCAGCAGGAAGTGGAAGTCGAGGATCCGAGCCGGGAGCGGGAGCGACCGGTGGTTTCAGGCAGCCCGGAACGCTCTTGGCCGGAGGCAGAGGAAGCAGAAGTACAGGTCCCTCGTCGTTTCACTCCTCGGGATGACAGGGATGACGGCGATGACAGGGATGCCAGCGATGACAGGCGCGTGCGGGTGGACTACCTGGTGCTGGAGTATCTCGAAGGCGAGACGCTGGCGCAGCGGCTCAAGCGAGGCCCGCTGCCGCTCGAGCAGGTCTTCCAGTACGCCGTCGAGATCGCCGACGCGCTCGACAAGGCGCACCGCGCGGGCGTCACGCATCGGGACATCAAGCCGGGCAACATCATGCTCGTGCCGTCAAGCGAGACGGCCTCGAAGACCGAGACCAAGCTGCTCGACTTCGGCTTGGCGAAGCTCAAGCAGGAGGTCGAGAAGGCCACCATCCCCGCCTCGGAGCGCCCCACCATCCCCGGCGGCGGGCTGACGCAGGGCGGCACGATTCTGGGGACGCTGCACTACATGGCGCCGGAGCAACTGGAATCGAAAGAGGTGGACGGGCGCGCGGATATTTTCTCTTTCGGCGCGTGCGTTCACGAAATGCTGACCGGCAAGAAAGCGTTTCCCGGCGAGACGCCGGCCAGCGTGATTGCGAAGATTCTCGATCACACCCCGCCGCCCATTTCGTCGCTCGAACCTCCGGGCAAGCTATCGCCGCCCGCGCTCGACCGCCTCGTCGCAACCTGCGTCGCCAAAGACCGCGAAGACCGCTGGCAGACCATGCGCGACGTCTGCCGCGAGTTGAAGTGGATCAAAGGAAGTAGTGGTAGCCACGGTCCCGCCGCGGCGGGACCGTGGGCAGGTTCCGGTTCAGAAAAAACCCACGGCATCCCGCAAGC
>CAYWWM010000492.1:0-2658 GCA_964461735.1 uncultured Solibacteraceae bacterium
CGAGGAGTTTTCGTGGCTGCTTTTTTCTTGCAAGCATCGGCAGGCCAGAGCGTTTTGAACCTGATTGCGCAGACGGGGTTGGTCGCCAAAATTGTTCTGATCATCTTGCTCTGCTTCTCCATTCTTTCCTGGGCGATCATGTACGTAAAGTGGAAACGGTTCCAGGCATTGCGGGTCCACGGCGAGCGGTTCCTGAGCGCCTTTCGGCGGGCCCGCAAACTCTCGGAGCTGCACGTGGTTCTGGAAAGTTTTCCGCCGCATCCGCTGAAGTCCGTGTTTGAGGCGGGTTACCAGGAGGTATACCGGCAAGTGGGCAATCCGGGCGGGCCGGTCCGGAACCCGAACGCCCTGGCCCGCACGTTGCAGATCGCTTCCAGCCAGCAGGTGAGCGAACTCGAGCAGCATCTGGGGTGGCTGGCCACTACCGGCAGCATCACGCCGTTCATCGGCCTGTTCGGAACCGTCTGGGGCATCATGGACGCGTTCGTGGGTTTGGGATCGGCGGGAGCGGCCAGTCTGCGGGCCGTGGGGCCGGGCATCGCCGAGGCGCTCGTGGCCACGGCCGCGGGGCTGTTCGTCGCGATCCCGGCGGTGATCGGCTACAACCACTTCCTCGGAAAAGTCCGCGAAACCGCGAAAGGACTGGATACGTTTTCTTTGGAATTCCTGAACGCGGCCGAACGAAACTACGATCATTGACGGAGAGCGATCCGGCCGGCGGGAGAATCCGCGCCGGCCGGATGGACCGAAATTCCCGATGGCAAGCAACCCGCCTAGCGGCTGCGGCATCGGCTTCTGATGGGATCATCAAACATGGCATTTACCGACACCGAAGGAAAAACGCAAACCTCCCTCTCCGACATCAACGTCACTCCCTTTGTGGACGTGCTGTTGGTATTGCTCGTGATCTTCATGCTGACCGCTCCGATCCTGCAATCGGGCATCGAGTTGGACGTGCCGCAAACGCGCACCGTGCGCGAGATTTCCCAGGAGAAGCTGGTGGTCAGCATTGACCGCGGACAGCGGCTCTTCCTGGGAAACGATCCGGTGAATATTCACATGCTCGGGGCGCTGCTCAAGGAAAAAGGGGCCGCGGGCAAGAGCGAGTCCGTTTTCCTCCGGGCCGACCAGAGCGTGCCGTTCGGCACGGTGGCGATGGTCGTGGACGAGTTGCGGCAGTCCGGGATCGAACAGATCAGCATGGTCACCGAGCCGCTCAGCCAGCGGCGGTAGCGATAGGGGAGAGTGCCTGGAATGGGAGTCGCAAGCAGGGCGGCAGTCTGGGGATCGGCCGGCATCCGACCGGATTCGCTGCGGAGGCCCGTGCTGGTTTCCGCGAGCGCTCATGCTTTGCTTGCGGTGATCAGTATTGTGAGCGTGCTGGTCGGACCCGGCGGGACCGGCTGGGGAGAAGGCGGACCCGGCGGAGCGGCCACGGTGCGGCTGGTGAGCGCGGCGAGCGTTCCGCTGCCATCCCCGACGGTACCCACCGACAACCGGCTGGCCACGGAAAATCCGGGCCTCCACCGTCCCGATCCGGTCCCGCCAACGCCGCGGGCACGGCGCGCTCCGACTCCGCCTCCGCCCCCCGAGCCGGAAAAGGCCGTTGAATTGCCGAGCCGGAACGCCCGACGCGTGGCTTCGACCGCGACCGCGCAACCGCCGGCGCTGCCGCGCACGCCTCCGCCGGCGGAACCTCGCGCCGCTGCGCCGCCGCCTCGCCCGCAGCCCCGGTCGCGGAACCCCGCTCCGGAGCCTCAAACGGGAAACGAAATTCCCTTCGGGGAAGGCGGGCCGGCGCAAGGTCCGTACGGGGTTTTCTCCACGGATTCCGGCACGGGCGGGATCAATTTTTCGGGCGGCTCCGGGGATTTTGCCACCCGCTTCGGATGGTACGTCACCGCCATCCGGAACCGGGTCAGCAGTAATTGGCTCAAGGGAACCGTGGACCCGGGCGTGCGCGCCGCGCCGCGGGTTTACGTAACGTTCCAGATCCTGCGGGACGGCCAGGTGGTCAACACGCAACTGACCGCCTCGAGCGGAGTCCCCTCGCTCGACCGTTCCGCGATGCGCGCCGTGTACGATTCCACGCCCATGCCTCCGCTGCCGGGTGAATACCCTGCGTCGAGCGTGACCGTGGAGTTCTGGTTCGACTTCCGGCGGTAGTTAAGCAGTTGTTAGATTCTTACCTGAAAGATTGTAAATAGTTGTTAGTTGTTAGCGAAAAGCAAGAACTAACAACTAACAACTATTCACTATTCACTGTAGTTAAGGAGGCCACTCTGAAAGGTATCTATTTCGCAACCGGATTGGCGGCCTTGCTGATTCTGATGCCGGGAACGGTCTCTGCCCAGGAGGATTTCATCCGCACGGGAACCGGCATCGGCATGGAGCGGACGCGCATCGCGGTTTCGAGCTTTCAGCCGACACCCGAAAGCGCGAGCCTGCTGCGGGTCTTCGACGAGACGCTCTGGAATGACCTGGAATTTGCGGGGATCTTCGAGCTGGTCAGCCGCAGCTTTTTTCCGCTCGCCTTGCCGGCCCGTCCCGCCGCGGTGAAGTTGGAGGAGTGGAGCGGTCCGCCGGTGAGCGCCCACATGCTGGTGGTCGGCAATGCTTCCCCGTCCGGCCAACAGATCGTGGTAGAGGGCTGGCTGA
>CAYWWM010000493.1:0-2654 GCA_964461735.1 uncultured Solibacteraceae bacterium
AATCACCCAGAGCACCGACCGCCAAGAGATGGGAGCCGACACCAGAAGAGATGGTCGCGCAACACCAGTCAATTATCGTGAATAGCGGGACATATGAACTGTCGGGAATCCAGGTGACGTTTCGACCGATCATCGCCAAGTCGCCCGAGTTTGTGGGCGGCCATTCGACGGCGGAATACCGGGTCGAGGGGGACCTCTTATCCCTCAGGCTGATCGAAACCGTGTCCGTGGACGGCGTGGCGCTCAACCCGAGTGAGACATTGAGACTTCGCCGCGCGGAATAGTTCCGGAAGCTGCTACCCCTGCCCGCTGGGGGCTCTGTTCCGGGTTCCCCTGTAAGTGTTCGAGCAACTGCTCGAAGTACCGCATGACGCGGGTGAGGCGCTCGCGCTCCGAGCGCAGTTCCAGCAAATCCTGCTTCCAACCGAGTTCCGCCGGCAGCCCGGCCATCAGCCGAAACGAAAGTTGCGCATCGCCGGCTGTGGGCCGTGGCTGGTGAAACACCTCGTTTTCTAATTCTACCCGTTCCCGGAGTCGTTCATAGAGCCGCATGGCCTCCTGCCGCACTTCTTCGGCGGCCCCGGCGGAAGGGTCGGCGACGTCATCGTCAAAGAATCGCGCGTTCCCGCGCAGGTAGGACTTCTCCTCGTTGAGCAGCGAAACTTCAAACCGCCGCCGGCCCCGCACCAGAATGTTCATGCGGCCATCGGGGAACCGTTGGAGCACTTCCGCAATCGAGGCCGTGCAGCCAATGGATTCCACCCGCTGATCCCGGACCGCCAGGATCCCGAACTCCCAGTAGTTTTGCAGGCAGTCCCCGATCATCTCCTTGTAACGCGGCTCGAAGATGTGCAGCGGCAGGTTGACGTGCGGAAACAGAACCAACTCCAGCGGAAACAGCGGAAGCAGCGGCTCGGAACGCGGGCCTTGCTGCGCGGCCAGCGCGACCTGCCCCACGGGAATGGGCGCGGGTCCGGCGCCGCTTGCCGGAACCGGGAGAGCACTCGCCGGAAGCCATCGCTCGCCCCAGCAGCTTGTCGCCGTCACGGCTAGAAGTTGGAGGACCCGTCTGCGTTCCATGTGCCGCCCCTCCCTCAACAAAATTGAAAGTCCTTACCGCCAGTTCCTGCTCTGGGGATTGTGGAAAGTATACCCCACATTCTACTGGTTTCTCCGCTCTCGAATCACCTGGCGATGCCAGTCCGGGACGGGAACTTGATCCGGCTTGGCCGCGATGAGATCCCACAGCGACTGCACGTAGGCGATTTGCTCCTCCGACGACAGATCGTCGAAGCCGGGAGGAGGAAGGGAAAGGTTGACCGCCATGGAATACGCCTCTCCGCCTCCAGTATAAAGCCGCCTGCAAAAGATTGATATGGCTTTCCCGTTCCGGGAACTGCATGCATTCCCTTTTCTATTGTTTGCTCCGCCAATCCAGTTTACGATGAGGCGGGGAGCGTGATTTCCCGGAAGGAATCGAAAACTCGCATGAGCCGTTTGATCGTGGTCGGAGCGCAGTGGGGCGACGAAGGCAAGGGCAAGGTCGTGGACTTGCTCGCCGAAAAATTCGATATAGTCGCACGAGCCCTGGGAGGACACAACGCCGGCCACACCGTGGAAATCGGCGGTCAGCGGTTCATCCTCCAATTGATCCCCTGCGGCATTCTGCGCAAAGACAAAGAAGTGGTGATCGGGAACGGGGTCGTGGTGGATCCGGCCGCCTTGTTGCAGGAGATCGGTTCCCTGGAAGAGAAGGGTATTTCCGTCGGGAACCGGCTCCATCTGAGCAACCGGGCCCACCTGATTTTTCCATACCATCGAATGGTGGAGAAAGAATCGGAAAATTCGCTTTTGCGCCGCAAGATTGGGACTACCCTGCGCGGCATCGGCCCGGCGTACGAGGACAAGATGGCGCGGCGCGGAATCCGCGTGGGAGACATTTCCGACCAGGCGAATTTCCGCTGTCTGGTGGAAATCGCGGTTCAGGAAAAGCAGGTGGTGCTGCGGGCCTGGGGAAGCGAGCAAGCGATTGATGCCCAGCAGGTCGCGGAAGAGTACCTGGAATTGTGCCGCCGACTCCGACCCTGGATTACCGACACTGCCTTATACCTGAACCGGCAGATCAACGCGGGCCGCTCCGTCCTGCTGGAAGGGGCGCACGGAACGCTACTGGATGTGGACCATGGCACGTACCCTTATGTTACCTCCTCGAATTGCACAGCCGGTGGCTCCTGCACGGGAACCGGGATAGCTCCCACACGGATTTCCGGTGTCGTGGGCGTTTCCAAGGCATATACCACGAGGGTCGGCTCCGGTCCGTTTGCTACCGAAGAAACGGGCGGGATCGGGGAACTGTTACGGGAGCGAGGAAGCGAGTATGGGTCCGTCACCCGACGTTCCCGGCGCTGCGGGTGGATAGACTTGCCGCTACTCCGCTACAGCGCTGCGATCAACGGTTTCGACAGCCTGATCATCACCAAGCTCGACGTGCTCGATGCGCTCGACGAGATTCCGGTGTGCATCGGCTATGAGTACGAGGGAGCGCGGCTGGAGGAAATTCCTCCGCAGGCCGAAGCCCTGGCCAAGGTGCGGCCCCTGTACCGGAATTTCCCCGGCTGGAAGCAATCCACCTTCGGGCTGACCCGGTACGCCGA
>CAYWWM010000494.1:0-2640 GCA_964461735.1 uncultured Solibacteraceae bacterium
GGCGGCCTGGCGGGCCTGGCGGCGGCGATTCGCCTGGCGGAAGCCGGCTGCGACGTCGAAGTGCTCGAAAAGCGTCCGGTGCTCGGCGGCCGGGCTTCGTCCTTCCTCCCCCCGGGCGGCGCCGAGCCGATTGACAACTGCCAGCACGTCCTGCTCGCCTGCTGCACCAATCTGCTCGATTTCTTCCGCCGCGCCGGGACCGCCGGCCGCTTCCGCTTTTACAATCGCTTTCTGTTTCTCGGGCCGCGAGGTCTTTCGGCAGTCGGCTCTGCGCCGTTGCCCGCTCCTTTGCATCTGCTCCCGTCGCTGGCGTTCTTTCGCGACCTGACGTGGAGCGACCGCTGGGCGATTGCGCGCGCCATGCTCGTGATCCTGCGCCGGAGCGAGGAGGGAACAGAAGAAACAATGATCGACTGGCTCAGCTGCCAGCGCCAGACACCGCGGGCCATCGAGCACTTCTGGCGTTCCATCCTGACCAGCGCTCTGAACGAAGACCTCGAACGTCTTTCCGCGCGCCACGCCTTCCACGTCTTCTGGGACGCCTTCTTGCGGAACCGGCGGGGCTATCGCATGGCCGTCCCCACGGCCTCGCTCAGCGAACTCTACTCGGGCGAAATCCTGAGCCGCAAGTGCCGCGTTACGCCGGGAACCGCCGTGGCTCGGATGGAAGTCTCCGGCGAACGGATTGAAAAGATCGTTTTGCAAAATGGCGAAGAGCGTGAGGCGGATTACTATGTCAGCGCGGTCACGCCGGACGCGTTAGTAAAACTCCTTCCCGCGCCGCTCGTCGCCGAGTGGCCTGAGCTGACGCGCCTGGCGCAGCTCGAATGGTCGCCCATCACCGGAATCCATCTTTGGTTCGACCGTCCGATCTCCGACCTCGAACACACCGCGATTCTGGGGCGTACCGTCCAATGGCTGTTTAACAAGGACGCCATCGCGCGCCGTCAGAGCCCGGAGCGCGAGCGACGGGGCAGACAGGAGTCATCCATCAGAGCCCGGAGCGTGAGCGACGGGACAAACCTGAATTCCCCACAGGAACCCAAAGCCCACTACGTGCAATTCGTCGTGAGCGCGTCGCGGAGCCTGACGGCGTTGAGGCGAGAAGAGATCGTGGCGAAAGTGCTCGAAGAGGTCCACGAACTGTTCCCGGCCAGCCGCGATGCCAAACTGCTCAAGTCCGTGGTGGTGCGGGAAACCGAATCCACGATTTCGTTCCCGCCCGGAGCCGACGCGCTGCGCCCCGGACCAGAGTCGCCTCTCGCCAATCTGTTCCTGGCGGGCGACTGGACCGCCACCGGCTGGCCTCCCACCATGGAGGGAGCCGTGCGCAGCGGATATCTCGCCGCCGAGAGAGTGACCGCCGCCGCCGGAAACCCGCAACAGTTCCTCGTGCCGGACTTGCCCACCGAGCCGCTGGCGCGGCTGCTGCGGGGCTCGGGGAAGCGGTAACGATGGTAAACTGTTTGACGCGGCAAGATGGCTGGACTTAGAATCGGGAGCGGAAAGATCAAGCCGACGATCTGTTTCTGGAGGATCTAAAAGATGCCATTCCTGTTGGCTCTCTTGGCAGTGTTGGTTTGGCCCCACGTTTTATTGGCGCAAGGCGGGCTCGGCCCCGTGGACAGCTTGCAACTGTCCCCCTACGACCTCCAGCGGGTCGTGGCTGGCGTCATGGCGCCCGATTTCCGCTTGCAGGATCAGGACGGCAAGGTCCATCAGCTTTCCGAGTACCGTGGAAAGAACGTGGTTCTGGTCATGTACCGCGGCCATTGGTGAGGCGCTTGCACCCGGCAGCTAGGTCAGCTGCGGAACTTGCTGGATGATCGTTCGAAACAGACTACTCAAATCCTCGCTCTCAGCCCCGATGACGTCGCAGGCGCGCGCAAGATGGTGGAACGCCAGGCGAAGGACGAAGGCGCCTCCCCCAATTTCCCCCTGCTGGCCGATCCGGGCCACCGCGTCATTGACCGCTATGGCCAGCTCAATCCGGAACTTTTCAAGAATGACTCGAACCCCAGCGGATACGTGGTCCCCCACCCGGCCGTGTTTGTGATGGACCGGCAAGGTCGCGTTACCTGGAAATTCACCAACACCGACGCAAACGTGCGGGCGACGAATGAGCAGATCATAGAAGCCTTGAAAGCCCTCGATGGCAAGTGAGGAGGACCCATGAAGAAGCAGCACAGCCGAAGACGATTTCTGAAGGGCGGCGTGGCGCTGGCCGGTTTGGCGGCGGCGGGAGCGCAGCCGCTTGGCGCGCAGACGCCGGCGGCACAGGGAGCGGAAAATCTTACGGCGGGCTTGGTGCGCGCCGTGGGCGAGCGCTCGCGGTTCGAGACCGCGAAGCGGACCTGGACCGGACAGGGGCGCATCACGTCGTCGCTGACCCCGCTGCAAAATTCGAGAGGCATCATCACGCCCTCGTCGCTCCACTTCGAGCGGCACCACGCCAGCGTCCCGGACATTGATCCCCGGCAGCACCGCCTGCTGATCCACGGCCTGGTGAATCGCCCGCTCATGTTTACGGTCGAGGACCTGGAGCGGCTGCCCTCGGTGTCGCGGATTCACTTCGTCGAGTGCTCGGGAAACACGAATCCGGCGCGGCGTGTTGCAGCAGATGCGCAGGGAACGCACGGC
>CAYWWM010000495.1:0-2633 GCA_964461735.1 uncultured Solibacteraceae bacterium
TGACGCGCGGGCTGAGGCGGCGGACAAAGGAAATCTTGGTTTCGGCGATGCCGGGAACTCCGCCGCCCAGCCGAAAGATGATCTCGTTGGCGAACTTATGCGCGACGGCGCGGACCTGCGCCTCGGTGGGCTGCTCCACGTAGCGCCGGCCAAGGACGGTCGGCTCCGCCGCATTGCGCGGGTCCATCAGCCAGCCCTCGATCACAATGCGGTCGCCCGCCATGACGGCGTTTCCGACCACGAGCATATGGGCGCCCACCGGCGGGTCTCTCCACTCTTCGAGTCTCACGGCGCCCGGACGGCTGGGCACGGTGAGCGGATAAAAGCTGCGGCTCACCAGCTCGAAAATCCCGGAGAACTCCAGATCATTCCAGAGCGTCGTGTCGAAGAGGCGCAGCAGCATGGCCGTGTCCGGGCTGGGCTGAAAGCTCGAAACCGCGATCCGCGTCCGCTCCATGCCGATTCCGGTCCCCGTGCGGATGAAGTCATCCTGCGCGGCAACCAGCCTCGGAACTAGCATCAGGGAAAGCGTCAGAAGCAGTGTGCGGCGGATTCTTTGCAGAGCGCACCTCCTTTCTTCTCGACGTCCCTAACACCTAGCACCTAGCACCTAACACCTAACTTCGATTGCCTCACCGCCGAAAGTCAAACCAGAACTCCACGGACACGCTCTGCCCGGAGTATTCCCCCGGCAACGGAGGCATCGGGCTCGAATCGTAGACGGCGCGCAAGGCGGAGCGGTCGAGCGAGGCGACGCCGCTCGAGGTGGTCAACTGTGCGTTGACGATCTGCCCGCTCCGCAGGATCTGGAACGCCACGTACACGCGCGGCGCCGTGCGCACGCCCGGGTCCACGGTCCCCTGCAGCCAGTTGTTGCTGACGCGGTTCCGGATGGCCGTGACGTACCATCCGAAGCGCGTGGCAAAATCAGCGGCGCCGCTCGTAAAACTCAACCCCCCCGTCCCGGAATCCGTCGAGAACATCCCAAACGGCCCTTGCGCCGGGCCGCCTTCGCCGAAGGGGATTTCATTGCCGGTCTGCGGCTCGGGAGCCGGATTGCGCGACCGGGGTTGCGGCAGCGGCGGTGGCGGCGCGGCGCTGGCGCGGGGTTGCGGCGCAGGGGGAGGCGGTGCGGGCGGCTCCGCCGGCTTCGTCGAGGTCGAGGCCACACGCCGCGCATTGCGGCTGGGCAATTCGACCGCTTTCTCCGGCTCCGGCGGCGGCGTCGAAACTCGACGGCGCGGCGCGGCGGGCGTCGGGTCGGGACGGTGCAGGCCGGGGTTTTCCGTAGCCAGGCGGCTGTCCGTCAAAACCTTGGGGGCCGGCAGAGGAACGCTCGCCGCGCTCACCAGGCGCACGGTGGCCGCTCCGCCGGGTCCTCCCTCGCCCCAGGCGCTCCCGCCGGTGCGAAGCAATCCTGCGGCGAGGCTCACCGTCGCCAGCAGAATATGCGCGCCCGCGGAAATCAGCACCGGCTGCCGGAGCTGCCCTTCTCCGCTGGCGGTGAAAGCTGTGCCGCTCGCCCTGTTTGGAACCCCGATTCCAGACACGTTACTTCCTTTGTCAGTCCTAGCGCCGCTGCGTCAGCGGCTCCGTGACCATGCTGATCTGCTCGATCCCCGACTGGCGCAATTCGTCCACCACCAGGGCGACCGTGCCGAAGGGAACGTTCTGATCGGCGCGCAGAAACACCGACTGACCCTGCTTCGTGGCGCCCTTCTCTTTGAGCAGCGCGCCGAGCATATGGATGTTCACCGGTTCGTTTCCCAGGAACAGGCGCTGTCCGCGGTCAATGCTGACGACCAGCCTTTCCTGGGAAATTTCCCGCACCGTGCGGGTTCGGGGCACATCGAGCTCGATTCCGGATTGCAGGATCGGCGCCGTGAGCATGAAGATCACGAGCAGCACCAGCATCACGTCCACAAAGGGAGTGACGTTGATGTCCGAAAGGGAGGTTTGCGTTTTTCCGTCCGTATCGGTAAATGCCATTTGCGTATTCCAGCTTGAGCCCCGGTGCGGCAACCGCCTGAAGAGTTGCGCGGCCCGGGGGGTAGATTAGGTTCACCGTTGCTCTATCGCATATTCGCCCGGGGTAGCCACGGCACGTTCGCTGTGCCGTGGGCTTTTTCCAGAACGAACCCACGGCATGAAGACATGCCGTGGCTACCTTAACTATTGTAGTTCCGTTCCGCGGCGTTGAGGAACTCCAAAGAAAAAGTATCGAGGCTTTTGGCGACCTCGCGCACTTTGCTGAGGAAGTGATTGTAGCCGATTACCGCCGGGACGGCTACGAAGAGGCCCGCCGCGGTCGCCACCAGCGCCTCGGCGATCCCCGGCCCGACCGCCCGGAGACTGGCGGCTCCCGCCGAGCCTAAGCCCACGAAGGCATCCATGATCCCCCAAACGGTTCCAAACAGGCCGATGAACGGCGTGATGCTTCCCGTCGTGGCCAGCCAGTTCAAGTGCTGTTCGAGTGCGCTCAGTTGCTGCGCCGAAGCGATCTGCAAGCACCGCGTGAGCGAATTCACGTTTGTAACCGGACCGCCCGGATTGCCCACCTGCCGCACGACCTCCTGGTAGCCCGCCTCAAAGAGGGACTTGAGCGGATGCGGCGGAAAACTTTCCAGAACGAC
>CAYWWM010000496.1:0-2622 GCA_964461735.1 uncultured Solibacteraceae bacterium
GATTATCGGCAGCGGGCCGGGAGGCTACGTGGCGGCCATCCGCGCCGCGCAATGGGGCCTTAAGACGGCCGTCGTCGAGAAGGACGACCGCCTGGGCGGCACCTGTCTGAACGTCGGCTGCATCCCGACCAAAGCGCTCCTGTTTGCCGCCGACCTGAACGACTATTTCCGGCGTGGCAAGGAATTCGGGATCGAGTGCCCCGATATCAAGGTGCAGTGGGACGCGGTCGTGGCCCGGGAGCAGCAGGTGGTTCGCAAGCACAACAAAGGCGTCGAGTTCCTGTTTCGCAAGCATAAGATTGAAACGATTCGCGGCTTCGGACGGCTGCAGGGAAAAGGCTGCGTGAGCGTCAGCGGACCGGGCGGGGAACGGGAGATCCGGGCAAAGAACATTCTCCTGGCAACGGGGTCGGAGGCGCGCATGCTGCCCGGCCTGGAAGCCGATCCGGAACGCATTCTCACAAATCGGGAAATCCTGGAGATCAAGAGCATCCCCATATCCATCGTGATTATCGGGGCGGGGGCGGTCGGAGTCGAATTCGCATCCCTGTACCGCCGCTTTGGTTCCGAAGTCGTGATGGTCGAGATGCTCCCTCGCATTCTTCCGCTGGCCGACGAGGAAATTTCCAAGGAACTCGAGAAAGCCTTGAAAAAACAGGGCATCCAGGTTCTTACCGGCGCCAAGGTCCAGCGCGTTCAGAAGAAGGGTTCCGGAGTGGAAGTAGAAGTCGTGCAGAACGACAAGTCGCAGGTGTTCAAAGCGCAGCAGACGCTCGTGGCCGTAGGGCGCAAGCCCAACACGGAAGGCGTGGGCCTGGAAAACACCAAGGTGGAGATCGATCGCGGATTCGTCAAAACCGACAAGTACATGCAGACGGCCGAGCCGAATCTTTATGCCATTGGGGATATTGTGGCGGGCACGCCGCAGCTCGCGCACGCCGCTTCGATGGAAGGAATCGTGGCCGTCGGACGCATTTGTGGCAAGCCGGTGCCGCCCCTCAACTATCGCCACGTCCCGGACTGCGTCTATTGCGAGCCGCAAGTGGCTTCCGTGGGACTGACCGAGGCCAAGGCGCGCGAGGCTGGCCTTCCGGTTAGGATCGGCAGGTTTCCGTTCAAGGCGAGCAGCAAAGCCAGTATTTTGAGTTCGGAAGAGGGATTTATTAAACTAGTTTGTGAAGAACAATATGGCGAAATTCTGGGCGCCCACATGATTGGCCCTTCCGTCACTGAATTGATTGCCGAACTCGTGATAGCCATGCGCCTGGAGGGAACCGCTGAGGATATCATGTACACGGTGCACGCGCACCCGACTCTCGCCGAGGCGGTGTTTGACGCCGCCAACGCGGTCTACTCCGTGACCATCAATGCTTGAACCACGGCCACAGCAGAGGGCCTGCTGCGTTCCCGGGCCGACATTGGGGGAGCAAGCGGAATGGGGGGAGCTTCGCCGGCAGGAGAAGGTATGCGCAGTCCGCAGCCTGGGTGTCGTGCCCTATCAGGAGGCGTGGGACCTGCAGCGGCGCTTGGTCGAACACCGCAAGGCGGGGGAGGTCACTGACACCGTATTGTTCCTGGAACATCCGCCGGTGATTACGCTCGGTCGGAACGCTCGGGCGGAAAACCTGCTCGCCCCTCCGGAAACGCTGCGGCGTCTGGGGATTGAGTTGATTGAATGCGATCGGGGCGGGGACGTTACCTTCCACGGGCCGGGGCAGTTGGTGGGCTACCTGATCCTCGACCTCGGCCTGATCCGCAAGGATGTAGTCTGGTACGTTCGGACATTGGAGGAAGCCTTGATCCGAACCGCGGGCGAGTTCGGGATCACGGCGGAACGCCGCGCGGGAATGCCCGGAGTCTGGGCCGCGAAGGCCAAAGTGGCCGCGCTCGGAGTGCATCTGAGCCGCTGGGTAACCTCGCATGGTTTTGCTCTCAACCTGGAGACAGACCTGAGCTTTTTCCAGCACATCGTGCCGTGCGGAATCGTCGGTACCCCGGTCACTTCCTTCCGCCAATTGCTGGGCCGGCCGGTAGATCGGTCTCGAGTGGAGCGAACGCTGACGCGGCATCTCGGCGAGTTGCTGGGTCTCCTTATGACGGAGCAGCCCACGGGTAGCCGGGAAAGGAGCGCGCAATGCCAACCGAAGTCCTGATGCCCCAGATGGGGGAAAGCATCGCCGAAGGAACCGTCACGCGATGGCTCAAGAAAGTCGGCGACCCGATCGGCAAGGATGAGCCTCTCTTTGAAATCTCCACGGAAAAGGTGGACGCCGAGATTCCCTCGCCTGTTTCCGGCGTTCTCGCCAGCATCCTGGTGCGGGAGGGGCAGACCGTGGCGGTGCGGGCCGTGGTGGCCCACATTGAGACCAACTCTGCCGCGGAATCTGCTGCGCCACAGGCGGCTACGGTTCCCCCTGTGCAGCAACAAAAGCCCGCTATAGTCCCCAGCGCTGGGCGCGTCGAGCAAAACCACCCCTTGGAGCCCGCTCCCCCCGCGAGAACTGCCTTGCCTGAGTCCGGACTTGACGAGGAGGAGCAGCACGTGCGCACGTCCCCTCTCGTTCGGCGGCTGGCCAAGGAACACGGCGTGGATTTGCTGCACGTGGAAGGCACGGGATCGGG
>CAYWWM010000497.1:0-2621 GCA_964461735.1 uncultured Solibacteraceae bacterium
AAGCGATTTCCAAGGCAAAGACATGATTGCGAGGAAAGGCGGCGGCCAGCGTCTCGAGAGTACGGCGGGCGTCCGCAAACCGCTTTTCCCGGCGATACATGACGGTGAGCAGAATCTGAGCATCATTCCGGGCCCCGTTGCCCCATTGCGCCACGCTTTCGACCAGGCGAATGCCGCGCTCTTTTTCCCCGGACACGCCCACGAAGAATAGCAGCACTTTGAGCGGACCCGGCAGGCTCCCGAGCGCGAATTCATAGAGGCCGGGAACCATGTAGGCGTCGTAATACCGGGCATTCAGCCGAATCAGGCGGGTGTGAAAATCGTTGGCCTTGCCCGCGCTGCCCATGGAATCGAGCACCGACCGCTGGACCAGGCCCTGGTACGTAGCTCGCGTTGCGTTCGCTACGCCGCAAATATACAGGGCCTCCTGGTCGTTCTTGTCGCGCTTCAGCCGCGCTTCGCACAAACGGATGGCGGTTTGATTGGCTTGGTGGAAGCCGCGATCCAGCGCCGGGTCTACCTGGATTTTTCTTGTCCGGAAAAACTTGTTGGACGCCCCAAACAGATCGCCTTCCAGAACGCCGGCCTTGTAAAGCTGCTTGTAGAAGTAAGCCAGGGACACGCGATAGTGGGAATCGGGGTTCCCCGGATCGGCATCCCGGAGCCGCTCGAAAATGCGGATCGCCTCATCGTATTCCAGACTGTAGAAATGATCAAAGCCCTGCGCGGCCAGTTGCGGCGCCTGCTCCGAAGACAGGGCGCCGTTTTGTGCGGCGGCGGATATGGCCAGCACCCAGGCTAACAACATCCACCCCACTGTGCGAGTGACCGGCTTCATGACTCTTCCTTCTCCATCCTTCATCGTACCGCCAGCGCCCCTCTTATTAAGATGACACGAATGGCCGCCGGGATGGAACACGGAAAGAAATTGTGGAACTGGTTGATCGGCCGGGACTACCCCGGGGGCCAGCGAAAGGAGCGGCCTCCCAGCAGGTGAAGGTGGAAATGGAAAACCGACTGGCCGGCTCCCGCGCCGGTATTCACGACGGTGCGGTACCCGCCGGTAATCCTGAGCTCGCGCGCCAGTTTCGCCGCCACGCCGTGCAGATGGCCGAGCACGGACTCATCGGCTTCTTCGGTTTCCTCGGCGGAGGCAAAATGCTTCTTCGGGATCACCAGGACGTGCACCGGAGCCTGCGGGTTAATGTCGTGAAAGGCAACCGAGGTCTCGTCCTCGTGGACAATCCGGGCCGGCACTTCGTGCGCGGCGATTTTGCAAAAAATGCAAGGAGCCATCGGGACCCTTCTCCATTCGGATTCAAGGATTCAACCGGACCACAAACGTGGGCAGGTTTTCGTTTCCCAGTTGCGCCGCGAGTCTGCGGGCCTCGAGCACGGACGGTTTCGGGCCGACCCGCACGCGGAAGAACATGCCGTCGCTGTTTTCATGGGGCTCAATAAAAGCGCTGCCATACCGGGCCTGGAGGGTCCGCTGGAGCTGCTCGGCCGTGGCGCGTTCCCGAAACGCGCCGACCTGTACCGCATACGAACCCGTTCCCGGCGATTCGCCGACCGCCATTACCTCCAGGCGCACCAGCGCGATCCCCGGCCCGATCATGCGGATTTGCCGGGCCGCCTCCTGGGACAAATCAAGGATCCGCCCCTTGACGAATGGCCCCCGATCGGTAATGCGGACCTCCACCGACCGATTGTTTTCGAGATTGGTAACTTTGGTCCAGGTCCCGAAGGGAAGGGTCAGGTGGGCGGCGGTCAATTGGTTCTTGTCATAGATTTCCCCGTTCGCGGCGCGCCGGCCGTGATACGGGTCGCCGTACCAACTGGCGTAGCCGTTTTCCGTGTAACCCGGGCGGATTGCCTCGGACGGGCCGGTTCCCGCCGTGGGCATAGGCAGCCGCCCCGCCGCGGGAGGCCGGGACATACTCTGCCGCCGGCCGCATGCCGAGCCGACCAGCACGGTGAGGAGAACACAGACGCAGAAACTTCGAGAGGCCATGACCGACACCAGGGCAAAGGGGAAAACTTGCTGCTCGCCAGGAGAAATCGCGCCGGGGGAGCGCACTTTGATTATAGAAGCCGATCCGTGGCTCAGGAACCGGGAAAAGATTCTGTCTCGCGGCGGGTATATAATAAGACAACAGTTCGGATTGTGCTAGGAATCGCCACGATGATCCTTTCGCCACGCATGAGATGGAAGATCAACCGCTACAAGGGCGAGATGGAGGAGCGGCTGGAGCGGGCTCGCGGCTTTTTCCAGTCGGTCGTCCACAAGCAGCGCATGTGTCCGGCCTGCCGCGCCTTGATTGACCGCAAGGAACGGGTTTGCCCCTTGTGCGGCGAGCCGGTTTCCGCCGTGGCGCCCGCGGGCCTCGGCAGGCTTCTCGATTCAATCCTTCCCCAGCAGGCGCGCTATACCACCATCTTGCTCAGCGTCAACGTATTCCTGTTTGGCCTGATGCTGGTGGCCACCATCCGCGGCCGGGGAGGCGAGCTCGACGGGAACCTGCTGTTCGGCTCGATTGATGTCCTGACGCTGGTGCGCTTCGGGGCCAAATATGGATACCTCATCGAAGCCGGCGAGTGGTGGCGGTTTGTGACCACCG
>CAYWWM010000498.1:0-2619 GCA_964461735.1 uncultured Solibacteraceae bacterium
CGACATCGAGTTCCAGTGCTCGCTGTGGGTGGACCCCTCGAACGGCGATGTCTACGCGGTCAACAATGACACGCTAGGCAAGCTCGTGATCTTCTCCCGCGAACAGCGCGGCAACGTCGAGCCGTCCCGCTTCATCGAGCCTCCGCACACCACCTACGGCATCGCGGCGCATGAGCCGTCGAACGAGATCATGCTGACCGTCCAGGATGACGCCGCCGTGGTCACTTACCCGAAGACGGCTTCGGGCAAGGAACCTCCGATTCGTCTGCTGCAAGGGGCCAGGACGCTGCTGGCCGATCCGCACGGCATCGCGGTGGACCCGCGGCGCGATCTGCTCTACGTCACCAATTGGGGTTCGGTGAACGTGCACACGCCGCCTCCGGGCGGCGCGCGGACCGGGACGCTCGGACGCGGCGCCGGGCATCCGAACTGGCCCATCGGGCGCAATTATTCGGTGCCGGGCTCGGGGTATTTCATGCCCCCCTCGATCACCGTCTATCCCCGGACCGCGCGCGGGGACGTCGCGCCAGCACGCACGATTCAGGGTCCCAGGACCCAGTTGAACTGGCCCACGGCCCTCACGGTGAATCCGGAAAACGGCGAACTCTACGTCGCCAATGACCCGGAGGATTCGGTCCTGGTCTTCGCCGCCAACGCCAGCGGGGACGTACCGCCGATCCGCATCCTGAAAGGCCCCAAGACGCAGCTCAAGAATCCCACCGGCGTGTTCTTCGACGTAAAGAACCAAGAGCTCTGGGTGGCGAACTTCGGCAGCCACTCGGCCACGGTGTTCCGGCCCGACGCTGCGGGAGACACGGCGCCGCTGCGGGTGATCCGCAGCTCGCCCGCCGGCCAGCCCGCCCCGATGCTGGGCAACCCGCACGTGGTCACCTACGACAGCCGGCGCGAAGAAATTCTGGTGGCCAACTGAGTGGCTCACCCGCAGATTGCGGCTTTCCCCAGGTTGGCGGAAAGAAATGCACAGCCCACGCGAGCCATTGCCGGACAGAAAACTCTGATCACGCGGACCATCCACGACATGGCGTACGATCCGGTGCGCGATGAAATCGTGGTTCCGCAGTTTTACGCGCAAGCCATCATGACGTTCCGCGGCGCAGCTAACGGAGACGAAGCGCCCATCCGCATCATCCGCGGCCCGGACACGCAGCTCGCCAATCCCGCGCGCATCGGCGCCGATTTCGTCCACAATGAAATCTATGTTCCGCTCGATGACCGGCTGCTGGTCTTCCCGCGCTTCGCCGAAGGCAACGTCAGACCCATCCGGGTCATTGAAGGGCCGGATACGCAAATGGACGCCGGGGCCGTGGCCATTGATCCCGTGCGCGGGCTGGTGTTGGTCACCGGAAACGCCTTCGGGCAGGGCCGCACTCCGAACGGCGACCGCCCGGGCCAGATCGCCATCTTCGATCGCACGGCCAACGGCAACGCCAAGCCCCTGCGGATCATTCGTGGACCTCGCAGCGGCATGGTGAACACCGGATTGATCGTCGCCCATCCCGATCGGGGACTGATCCTGCTGGGAGTCCGCAGCGAGGAGAAATCCCACCCGGACAATTACGTCGGCGTCTGGAGCGTCAACGACAACGGCGACGTTCCGGCGCGCTGGAGGATCGGCGGGCCGAACTCGACCCTGCGCCAGGTTCGAGGAATTGCCATTGACGTCAAGAACAAAAACGTCATCGTCTCCGATAAGTATCTGAACGCCGTCTTCACCTTCAACTTCCCGGAGATTTTCTGAGGAGGTTGTTGAAAAACCAGTGGAAGGGCCTGCGTCAGGGCACGGCTTCAGCCGTGCCGAAAAGCGCGCCCTTTGTTTTCAATCAAACTCCGGGAGCTTCGTCTGCGGCACGCTTGAAAGCGTGCCCTGACGAAGAGCCCGGAGACTTTTTCAACAACCTCTTAAGAAGAGAGAATCGGGGGGGGAGTAGGAAAGGTCGCTGCAGATTGTCACCGTAGCGGGAATCCAGGCGAGGGCGACGCTGGACGTGGTGGCGAATCTCGCCCACGCCGAGGGCCTTGTGCGCCAAGCGGCCCGTAAGGGCGCGCAGATTATCTGCCTCCCGGAACTCTTCCGCACGGTCTATTTTCCGCAGCACAAGAAACGGGAGGTAAGCCGCTTCGCGGAAACCATCCCCGGCGAATCCACCCGCGCTTTCGGCAAACTCGCCCAAGATCTGGGAGTCGTTCTGATCTTGCCGCTGTTTGAGCGGGCCGGCAGCGGAAAAAGCGGGCGCTATTACAATGCGGCGGTCGTGATAGATCAAACCGGCAAGTTGCTGCCGACCTACCGCAAACTGCATCTGCCGCACGACCCGCTGTTCTACGAGCAGAACTATTTTGCTCGTGGTGACCTGGGCTACCGTGTTTACAAGACCCAATTCGCCCGCTTCGCGGTTCTGATCTGCTACGACCAGTGGTTCCCCGAGGCGGCGCGCATGGCGGCGCTCGCCGGGGCCGAGATTATCTTTTATCCGACGGCGATCGGCAACGTGATCGGATACAAGTCGCCCGACGGCGACTGGCACGACGCCTGGGAGACCGTTATGCGCGGCCACGCCATCGCCAACGGTGTCCACGTCGTCGCCGTCAACCGCGTCG
>CAYWWM010000499.1:0-2598 GCA_964461735.1 uncultured Solibacteraceae bacterium
CAGTGGTCACCTAACACCTGACACCTAGCACCTAACACCTTTCTTCCATGCGTTTCCTCCGAGGCATCTCCGTCGCCGTTCGCGCCGCCGCTGCGGTTCTCGCGCAGAACCGTTGGAGGTCGCTGCTGACGTTGGTGGTCTGCGGAACGGGCGCCGCGGGCGTGGTTCTGGCGGGAGTGCTGGCGGAAATCCAGGTCGCCGAGATGCAGGCCCGCCTCAGCGCGTTGGGCAGCAACCTGCTGGTCGTATCGCCCAACAAATTGCCGCCGATTTCGGGACGCTTGCGGCAACTGGAGCATTTCATCTCCCTGCTGCCGGAAGACGCCGCCGCATTGAGCGAACTCATCCCTTCCGCGACGGTGGTTCCCGTGGTGGCGCGTGAGACGACGATCCGGTCCGACAACCGGGCGGCGCGGGTCCGTCTGATTGGCACGACTGCGGATTACCTGCGCGTGCGCAGCTTCTCCCTCCAACGCGGCAGGTTTCTGGACGGCGCAGACGACGGCGAGCGGGCCATCGTGCTGGGAAGCGCCGTCAGCCGCGAGCTGCGCCCGCAGGGGATGCAGCCGGGTGACACCGTGTTTCTGGGCGGAAACCCGTATTCGGTCATCGGCACGCTCGACCCGCACGGCGTGAATTTCGCGGGAGAGGACGAGGACCATCAGGCCTTTGTTCCGCTGGAAACCTATCAGCGCCGGATCGCCAATCGTCCCTGGCTGAGCCACCTGTACATGCAGTTTCCGCTGCGCGCCGGGTCCCAGCCTGGGGCGGAAGCCGTGCGGAGACTTCTGCGGGAGCGGCATGGCCGGTGGGACTATCAGGCGGACGACACAGTGATCCGCAACCTGTCCGATCTGGCCACGGAGCAGTCGGAGCTGCTCACCACCGTCGTCTGGGTCGTCTCAGTCACGGGACTTCTCCTGCTGTTGATGGGAGCGGCCGGCATCGTGACGCTGATGCTGCTCGTGGTCCGGCAGCGCAGCGCCGAAATCGGACTGCGGCGGGCCTTGGGGGCGACCCCGGCGGATATCGCCATCCAGTTTTTCCTGGAAAGCAGCGTGATCGCCGGAATCGGCATCACGCTGGGGTTGTGCCTGGGAGGGCTCGGCTCGTTTCTCGCCCTGCGCGTCTATTCCGTGCAGGCGCCAGCGACTTCGAATCTTCCACTACTCGGCGTGCTCGTCAGCATCGTGGCCGGCACGGTCGCCAGCGTCGTTCCCGCCATCCTCGCCGCCCGGCTGGAACCCTCCGATGCGCTCCGCCCGTGAGCGGCGCTAGTCTAGACCTAACACCTAGCACCCAACACCTAACACCTAATTACAATCCGCTCGATTGCCTGGGAGGTTCGCGTCGTTCGGAGGGTTCGGACTTGGCCTCGGCATAGTAGCCGTCGCGGGCGCGCACGGCGAGGCGGCCGTAGCGTCTGGGCGCGGCGAGCTTGACCTCGACTTTGCGGAATTTCCCATCGAGGATGGAGTTGGTCGGCGTGTAGGCGAGCACGTACTGGTTGCGAATATCGGCGGCGATGTCGTTGGCGACCACCTGCACGTCTTCCAGGTTCTTGGGGAAAAAGGTGGAGCCGCCGCTGGCCTTGGCGATGCTCTCGAGCGCGCGCTTGGCCCGGCGCATGGAGCGCGAGCTTTCCCCGCCGAGCAGACCGACCGTATAGATCATCACGTTGGAGCGCTGGATCGTCCGCACGAGCTGTTCGAGCGTGACGCGGCTGGCGTTGTCCTCCCCGTCCGTGAGCAGGATCAGGACCTTCTTGTCCCAGGAGCCTTTTTCCGTCAGGTGCTCGAGCGCCAGATGCACGGCATCGTAGAAAGCCGTGCCGCCCCGGGAATCAATCCGCTCCAGGGCTTCTTCCAGCAGCGTGATGCTGTCGGTGAAGTCGGTGTCGAGGTAAGACTCGTCGTTGAAGTTCACGACGAAGACTTCATCCTGAGGATTGCTCGAGCGCACGAATTTCATGGCGGCCGTACTGACGCCCCGCCGCTTGTCGCGCATGCTGCCGCTGTTGTCCACGAGAAGGCCCACCGAAACCGGGATGTCCTCCCGCTTGAAGACCTTGAGCTGCTGCGGAACGTTGTCTTCGAGCACCCGGAAGTGCTCCTTCTGAAGGTCGGCGATGGGACGGCCGGACTGGTTGGTGACGGTGGCGTGGAGGACCACCAGATCGGTTTCAATGCTCAAGCGGAAGTCGCCCGGGTTCCCCAGCGCGGGCGGATTGGCGCTCGCCGGGGGCTGCTGCGCGTGGGCCGCGATTCCGCCCGCCAGACCCGTTACCAGGCAGGCCGCCCTAAGGAGCCTTCGGATAAGTGGAACAGGCCGGCCGCCACCTTGCCGGCCGGGTAGCTCACGGTTGAGGAGCATAATAACCAGCTTTATTGAAGAGCTGCAGGGGGGGCAAGCCGCGCGGCGCCTGGAGCTTCACCTGGATTTTTCTCCACTTTCCGTCGCGCGTTTCGTTGCTCGGGTTGTAGCCGAGCACATAGACGCTGCGCAATTCCCGCCCGATCTTGCGGGCGATGTCGGGCAGGTCATTCAGGTTTTCCACCGGGAACTGCCGCCCGCCGGTGGATTCGGCGATCTCGGTCA
>CAYWWM010000500.1:0-2597 GCA_964461735.1 uncultured Solibacteraceae bacterium
GTCATCACCGTGAAGGCCGGCGACGGCGGCAACGGCTGCGTCGCCTTTCGCAGAGAAAAGTTTGTGCCGCGCGGCGGCCCCAGCGGAGGCGACGGGGGCAAGGGCGGCGACATTCTGATCGAAGGTTCTGAGCAGCACAACACGCTGCTGCATTTCCGGTACAATCCCGAACACAAAGCGGAGCGCGGCGCGCACGGCGAGGGGAGCAACCGCAAGGGGCGCGACGGCGCCGACCTGCTGCTGCGCGTGCCGGTCGGGTGCGTCATCTGGGAAGCGGATACGGGAGAAAAGCTCTTCGATTTCACGAGCGCGGAGCAGCGGCGGGTGATCGCCCAAGGAGGGCGCGGGGGGCGCGGCAACGCGCGCTTCGCCACTTCGACGCAGCAGGCGCCGCGCCGGGCGGATCCGGGCGAGGAGGGCGAGTTCCACCGCCTGCGCCTGGTGCTCAAGCTCCTGGCCGACGTCGGACTGGTGGGGTTTCCCAACGTGGGCAAGTCGTCGCTTCTGAGCCGCATTTCGGCGGCCCGTCCGAAAGTCGCCGACTATCCCTTCACGACGCTCGAACCGTGCCTCGGGATGGTGCGCGTGAGCGAGGAAGAAAGCTTCGTGGTGGCCGACATTCCCGGCCTGATCGAAGGCGCGCACTTGGGGCACGGCCTCGGAACGCGCTTCCTGAGGCACATCGAGCGCACGCGCCTGCTGGCGCACTTGCTCGACGTGAGCGAGCGCGGCGACGAAGACCCGGAGCACGACTTCGAAGTGCTGATGGACGAGCTCGCCCGTTTCGAGCCGCCGCTGGCGGGGAAGCCGATGGTGTTGGTGGCGTCGAAGACCGACACAGCCGGCGATGGGCGGCGTTTGCGGGCGGCGGGGGAACTGGCGGCGCGGCGCAACCTCCGCTTTTTCGCGACCTCTGCGGCGACCGGAGCGGGAATCCAGGAATTGATCTGGGGATTGGCGGAGATGTTGCGCGATCTGCGCCGCGCCGAGCCACCAACGGGCGCGGATGCGCCCCTGGTCAGCGCCACGCCGGGGCCGGCGCCCGGACCGGAAGGGGAACGCGAGTGAACGTAGCCCTGTTCGGAGGGACGTTTGATCCGGTCCATTGCGGGCACCTCTCCGCGGCGCGGGCGGCGCAGCAGGCGTTCGCGCTCGAGCGCATTGAATTCATTCCCGCGAGCCTGCCCCCGCACAAACTCAGCCGAGCGATCACTCCGTTTGCGCACCGCTACGGGATGGTGGCGCTGGCGTGCGCGGGGATTGCGGAATTCGTGCCGTCGCTGCTCGAGGGTCCCCCGGAAGTTCCTGAGGAAAGCGGCGGCAAGCCCAATTACACCATCGAGACCGTGCGCCGGGCGAGGGGCGCGCTGGCGCCGTCCGACCGGCTGTATTTCCTGCTGGGAGCCGACGCGTTTCTCGACCTGCCGCATTGGCGAGAGTGGACCGCGTTGCTCGAAGCGTGCGACTTCATCCTGGTGAGCCGGCCGGGGTTTGCGATCGCGGAAATTGCGCGGGTCGTGCCCTCTGCGCTGCGTACTGGCCGTGAGACTGCGAGCACGATTTCCCTGCGGCGTTCGACGCTTCATCTGCTGACGACGGTCGAGGCGGACGTGTCGTCGTCGGGCATCCGCCAGGCCGTGGCCGCCGGCAAACCGCTGGCGGGAATGGTTCCCGACGCGGTGGCGGACTACATTCGCAAACAGGGGCTGTATCGTTCATGAGCACCGCGCCGAAACCGGATTTCTCGCCCCTCGACGAGGCGGTGGAGGGCGCGCGGGACCGTAAGGCGCGGGACATCGTTCTCCTCGATCTGCAGGACGTCACGAGCTTCACGGATCATTTCCTGATTTGCAGCGGAACGAGCAACCGACAGGTGCAAGCGATTGCCGACGAGATCGAGCAGCGGCTCCGGCTCGGCGGTTTGCGCCCCGCTCATATCGAGGGCTATAATCACGCCGAGTGGGTGCTGCTGGACTACGTGGATTTCGTGGTCCATATCTTCGGGGAAAAAGCGCGCGCCTTCTACGACCTCGAACGCCTCTGGCGAACGGCGCGGCGGGTGCCGGTGGATGCTGAGCCTTGAAAATTGACGGGTGCTCCTAAATGAGCAAACCGAAATCCCGAGCCACTCCTTCCCGGCAGCATGTCCCCATTGAAGTGATCGAGCAGCGGATTTTCTCGATCCGAGGGGAGAAGGTGATCCTCGATGCAGACTTGGCGAAACTGTACGGTGTGGCGACCCGCCGTCTCAACGAACAGGTGAGACGCAACCGCGAACGGTTTCCTCCCGATTTTGCCTTTTCACTAAACGAGGAGGAGTTTGCAGACTTGAAGTCGCATTTTGCGACATCAAGTTCGGGTTGGGGTGGGAGGCGAAAACTTCCCTACGCTTTCACCGAGCATGGAACTATAATGGCGGCGAATGTTCTCACTCAATAGTCCTGTTGCGGTTCGGGCCAGCATTCAGGTGGTTCGCGCCTTTGTCCGGCTCCGCGAAATCCTGGCCAGCCATAGGAAGTTGGTTGGAAAGCTGGATGACCTGGAAAGGAAGTATGCCAAGCACGATGCCCAGATTCGGAGGGTCTTCGAAATCATCA
>CAYWWM010000501.1:0-2594 GCA_964461735.1 uncultured Solibacteraceae bacterium
ATCATGCCTAGTCTCGTGGGCTCGGAGATGTGTATAAGAGACAGATCTTAGAGAGGCTCTGCGAGCATCCCGATCCAATTGTGCAGGAACACGCCCGTTGGGCGCTGGAGCGATTGGAGAAGTAGACAAACCCACAGCACGTGGTGCGGTCCGGACGTATCGGCGGACGTCCGCAGGCTAGTTGCACCAAAAAAGCCGTTTTTCCTAGGTCCCTGCCGAAAGCGGCGGTGCTTGCCCCTCCTGAGACTCCCTCGAGGTAAATCAACCTGATTTTTCCCGGATCATTTCCATCATCTTCTGATGGATAAAGTCCCGTGGACTCTTGGGCGGAGGGAGCGGCTTGCCGCGCTTTTTGTCGTTGGTAGCGAGCTGGTTGATCTGATTTCGCAGAGCCTTGGCTCGCTTTTCCTGAGCCGCTTTCTCGTTATGGGACATGTCTTACCTCAGCATTAAGGGGCGCGGAGATTTGCCCCTCACCTTAGTATACCCGGCGATGACTGCGTTGTACAACGGACTCTATGGGCCGTATTTCTTTCTCAGGGCAGCGATCTGGCCATGCCAGCTCTTGGCTTTGGAAGCCCCCGCTTCGTGGACGGCATCGCTGGAAGCCGTAGCAGCGGCGACCAGCCGTTTGGCTTCCGGTACGCTCTTCCCCAAATGTTGCGGGACGGGCGTACGGCGATCAATCTCGCCCCGGATGTTGGCGTTTGCGGCGAACACGCCGAGATCCACAAACTTCGGCTTATTACCGGAGAACCAGGTCTGCTGAAACCAATGGTTGGTCACCGGATCATGCCAGCTCAGGTAACCCCCTTTCAACACTTTGCGGGGAGCCGGGATGGCGCCAGTGAAGCTATAACGCACGCCGGGGGCCGAGAGGGGGTCAAAAAAGCTCGGGGTGTAAAAGTCGGACATCATGACTCCGTTGACCCGGTACGAGAAAGCAACGGCTTCCGACGGGTCGCTCACCTCCACCAAGTACTCCACACGTCCCTGGCCCGGCTTAATCGAATCACTGGCCACGAGCCGGTTGCCGAAGGGGTCAGCCAGCATCTCCAAGACTTCATGGCTTGCGGTCAGCGTCCAAGTGTTGCTGTATTGCACTAAAGCAAAGGGCTGACCGTCTTCATCCAGGTGAATCCCGGCTGCCCCAGGGAAACCGATGTCATCTCGGATAATGATCGGCCAGTAGCCGATGGGGACGTCCTCCAAAACGGGAAAGGTGTCCACCGTCGCCAGTACATTCCAAATCGGCCGGAAATCACGCATCGCCTGCTTTTGCAAGGCAGCGCCGGCTCTGGCCAGTTGGGAGGCTTTGATGTCGTTGACTTCGCTCACGAGGGCAAGTTGGCAAGTTAATTGGTCCATGGATGTCTGTCTCCTTTCGCTGGAAAAGTTTTCTCTTTCCGGGAAATAATCGGATATCGCTTGCTGAAAGCTGGATCCTGAAATCGAGAAGTGGCCAGGAAATTAGTATGCTTTCTTATCGTCAGCGCCGTTGCAGCGCAGGGCGCGCTTCGCGGATGACCGGCTCGGTGGAGCGGATCATCTTCCAGCCTTCGCCGACCCGTTTGACCACGTCGGCGGCAGTGGTGGCGGTGATGCCGCACGCCACGTTGTGAGCCAGGCAGCCTCGCAGAATCGTCTGCCGAGCGGTTTCGACCTCAGGCGAATTCTGGGGAACGCCGAGCGACAGGTGCAGGTCGCCGGCCGCCCCGATGAAGACCATGCCGACGCCCGGCACCGAAAGGATCGCGTCGAGGTTCTTCATTCCCTCGACGGTCTCAATCATGACGATGGCCAGCAGGTCGCCCTCGGGATTGAGGGGCCAGAGGTCGGCGCGGCGCTCGTACTCCTCGCCGGTGACGCCCCAGGCCCAGACGGCGTTGGCGGCGCCGGAGCCGCGCTTGCCCGCCGGCTCCCGGTACCGCGAGCCGCGCATCTGCGGATAGCGCATGCTCTGGACGGCGGCCAGGGCCTGCTCCCGCGTCTCGACGCCGCTGAAAATGTAGCCCATCAGCCCGATGTCGAGCGCTTGTTTCACCACCCAGGATGCCTGGTCGGGTTCCGGCGGAAAGCGCGCGAACAAAGCGACGTTGGGCTGGAGGCTGCCCTTCTTGAGAACCAAGCTTTTGTCGCCCATGCCGAGCAGAAACATCTGGAGCGCGGGGAAATCGAGCGGATTGTGCTCCATGTCCACGTAGATGAAGTCCACGTCGGCGCGGGCGGCGGCGCGGGCGCTCTGCAAGGAAAGACCGGCGGCTTGCAGGCCGAAGACCGGCTGGCCCTTCGACAGCTTGTCAATGACCGGATTGAGATGCTGCGGCGCGGCTCGCTGGGCGAAACCCCCGTTCGGAACCAGCAGCGCAGCAACGACGGCTGCGGAGGCGAACACACGAATCCAGAACGGATGCGTCGAGAGCTTCCATCGTGTAGTCATAGATCACCTCTCGGCTAGCACCATTTTCATGCGCTCACCCGCTGTGCATCATTTTGCACCACGCTAGCGGCCCCCGGCGCTCACGCGCAGCATCTGGGCCTGGGCGCATTCGCTGGCGACGGTCAGGTGATTCAACTGGCTGTCCTTGCCGACC
>CAYWWM010000502.1:0-2573 GCA_964461735.1 uncultured Solibacteraceae bacterium
CGTCAATGGCCATGCCGTAGGGGTGCGCCTTCATGTGGTGATTCCTGCCCGACGGGACGGGGAACTTGGTGAACTCCTTGGTCGCCGGATTCAGCTTCAGAATCTGGTCGCCGCCGAGGTCGGTGAACCATACCGTTCCGTCGCGGTGCATGCGAATCGTGTTTACGTCGGCGGAGTCCTCCGGGCGGGCCGATTCCGGGTAGGGATAAAACGTGAACTGCTCCGTCTTCGGGTCGTACAGGATGGCGCGCGGGCCGGGGTTGCGATGGTCGGAGATCCAGAACCTGCCTTGCGGGTCAATTTCGAGCGCGTGCGCCGCCGAAACGCTACGCGGCAGCTTGTTGTCCTTGGTTCCCGGAATCGGGATGCGCGTGTAGGTCAGCGTCTTGGGATCGAACTTTCCGAGCACGCCGGGGCGGCTTTCCGAGACCCAGGCGTTGCCCTGCGCGTCCACGGCCACGTCGTGCGGCCCGGCGCGCCCCGGCAGATCGTATTCGACCACCATGCTCTTGGCCGCAGGGCCGGTGATCCAGGTGCGCGCCAGATCGCGCTCGGGGTCAAACGGCGGCACTTCCGGACCGAAATACTTGGCCAGATAGTCGAGGATCACGCCGCGCTCCTCTTCGGTGAGGTGCAGCGGATGGGTGTTGCCCATGACGTTGGCTTCCATCATGCGGACCGCGGCGGCCCAGCGCTCGCGGCTCAGGCGGCGCGAGACCACGTTGTGCAGTCCGGTGTCGTGGCAATGAATGCAGAGCGAGATGATCAGCTCCTTGGCTTGCGCGTCGGTTTGCGCGTGCTGGCCCTGCCCGTCCGGCATCAGGGCGGCGAAGGCGGAGCTCGGCATGGCCTCGACCATCTCCGCGCGGTGGCGCAGCACCAGCGGTCGAGCGGCAGTGGTCCCGGCGCCCACGTCGAGCGTCACGCCCGCGTCGCTCTTCATGCCGCCGCCGATGGCCTGGATGGCGTACTTGCCCGGTGGAAGGTCAGGAGCACGGTAGCGGCCCTGCTCCTGGCTGACGATGCTCACCGTCAGACCGAGGTCGGCGTTGCGCAGCCTCACCATCGCCCCCACCGCCGGCCCGCCCGCAGCCAGCTCCACCACGCCCGCCACTGTTGCGGTGCGCTCGACGGCCTGCAGCGCGACAACCATTACCCCCAGCGCTGCCGCCAGCCCTCCCGCTGCGAACCATCGCCATGATCGCGTCTGCCTGTCTGATCTCTTCATGATCCCCTCGCTTCCAGGACACTCTCACGCTACATTCGCCATCCGGTTCGCAAAATCCTTCCCGCTGGTCGGCGGGGGCAGAGGCTTTCCTTCCCGCTTGTACAACGCCACGATCTCCTCGGCCAGGCCGCAAATTTCGGCGAACACTTTCTTTTCATCGTCGCCGTGGCAGCCGCCGTAGAACAATCCCGGACAACTCCCCACGAAACAGTTGTCCTCCTCCGACCATTCCACGATCTTGACGTAGCGCGAGCTATCGTTCACCGCTTGGACTCCTTGATCGCAGCCCTGACAGCCTTCTCCTGATACCGCTTTGCGTCGTCTCCGAGTTTACCAGAAAGCGTAACCGGTTTTGCGACGCCCGGATGCACAAAATTGCGATGGTCTCCTCGGCCCCCACGATTTGCGAACCCAGCCTGTTCGAGGTCTCGAACGAGTTGCCTGATTTTAGGCGGCATTCCTTCCCCTACTCCAAAATCCCCACCGCCGCCCCGAGCAGGCATGTTGCCAGCGTCCCCGAGACGATGGATTTCAAGCCCAGCGACACCACCTCGTCGCGCCGCGACGGAGCCATGGTTGCCAAGCCGCCGATCAGGATGCCGAGACTTCCGAAGTTCGCGAAGCCGCACATCGCGTACAGCATGATTCGTTCCGAGCGCGGCGAGAGCGTCTCCGGCGGCAGCGCCGCCATTCGCAGGTAGGCCAGAAACTCATTGAGGATCGTCTTGACGCCCATCAAGCTGCCCGCCGTCATGGCCTCGGCCCACGGCACGCCCATCAGCCAGCACACCGGCGCCATGGCGTAGCCGAGCATCCGTTCGAGCGTCACCGGCTCGCCGCCGAGCAGCCGGTCTAGGGGCAGCAGCCCCAGAATCAGGTTGGCGAGGTGCACCAGCGCCACCAGCACCAGCAGCATGGCGGTGACGTTGAGCAGCAGCGTAAGCCCCGCAGTGGTCCCTTTCGCAATGGCGTCCATGGCGCTCGCGGCCACCGGCTCCGGCTCGTCGCGCGCATCTTCCACAGGGCGCGCATCTCCCGCAGCGCGGCGGGGAATCTCGGAGACGTTCGTACTACCGGCAGCCGGCGGCGTCTCCAGAGCCTCGGGAACCATGATCTGCGCGACCAGGATCGCCGCCGGTGCGCCGAGCACGGAGGCGATGATGAAATGCCCCGCCGCGTCCGGCAGCACCGGCCCCAGGATCGTGGCGTAGAGCACCAGCACGGTGCCAGCGATGCCGGCCATGCCTCCCGTCATCACGACGAACAACTCGCTGCGCGTCAGCCGCTCGATATAGGGACGGATCACCAGCGGCGCCTCGACCATGCCCAGAAAAATATTGGCCGC
>CAYWWM010000503.1:0-2562 GCA_964461735.1 uncultured Solibacteraceae bacterium
ACGCCGGAATCGCTTTGACGAGAGCGGCCAGCCCGCCGAGAGCGAGGACTACCACGCCCGCGGTGCGGACGCTGTCGTCTCCTTCCCAGAACCGCGTCGCCACAAATACGATGACTCCGGCGCAGAGGTAGAAGATCGCGCTGCTGAAAATCGTCCAATGCCGCCGCGCGCGGTAGAAAACCTGCTCCCCGTCCATCAGGTTGTGGTCCACGTAAGACATGGTCTGACGATCAGGACTTAGGACGAATCGGGAGTCAGAGCCTTCGCAGCGCCCGATTGATTTCCTCCAGATCGAACGCCTCCGGATCGAATCCACCTCCCACCCATTCCAGCATCTCCTCGTGCTCTTTATGGTTTGGATCCCGAATGGCCTCCAGCAACTCTGCATACCCCCAGGGTCCGCCACAGTCCTCCGGCGGGCAGGCGCGAGCGCCAGCGACGCAGACGGGATAGTGCACGCCCTCCGCGGGCGGCAGAACTTTCTCCACCAGAATCTCATGCTCCCATCCGTCCCCGAAATCGTACTCGTAACGGAACTTCATCTTCGGCCCTGAGATGACGTCCTCCAACCTTGCGCTCCGCTCACTGATGATCGGTGGACCAAAGCCGTCCAATTCCAGGCTGCGCGTGGCGTAATACTCGCCGCCAATCAGGAACTGGTGCAGATGCGAGTCATACCATCCCATTACCTCTTGCAGAATGCGGTGGAGTTTCAGCAGCGCCACGTCGCTGCGAACCTGAATTCTTCGCCAGATGGGCGGGCGAATGTGGCGAAGCGTGACCTTGAGCTGGTAGATCAAACGGGGGGCCGACATCGGAGACCTAGGCAATTTCATTCGGCTTCGGTGGTGATGGGATAGAGGACGTCCGCCCGAAGCGCTTCGGCGGCAAACGCCAGCGCCGCGGAAATTCCCTCGCGCGTCAGGCGAGGATGCGCTTCGAGCATTTGCTCGACGCTTTCACCGGCCGCCAACTTCTCCAGAATCAACTCGACCGTAATGCGCGTACCGGAGACGACCGGCTTCCCCATCAGAATGGCAGGATCAGACACGATGATGGTTTGCTTCATACCTCACCTCGCATGGACAGTATACGCAGCCCGCTCCGGGCGAGCAACGATGCCTCGAAAGCCTCAGGCTTTTCCATCCGCAAGAATTCTTCGCAATTCGTCGTGCTTCTTTTCCAAATGTTCATAGAAGGGAAGTAGGTCTTGCTCTGAGTGTCTGAGTTTCTCGATAACCTCCCAAGGAATGGTCTTGCTCAACCATCGGTCCCATAGATCGACAAATTCGGTGAGGGCTGGGAGATATTGTTTGGTCTCAGAATCAGCAAGCCACCTTCTTTCCCGAAAAATCACGAGCATCTGACGGTAAGACGGAAGGATTACGTTTCGTAACTGATCGTTATCGTATTCGACGACCTTCGCGAAATCGGGAGCCCGCTCTTTCGACAAGCGATAGGACGCGTCAATAGGATCGTGCATTCTCCTTGTTTCCTCGCAAAGCCTCCGCCATTCTTCGTCGCTGGTCGCATGCACCCTCACTCGCAACACACCTTTTAGCCGAATTTCCTCCCTCAATCCAAGAAGCGGAGAGTAAAACTCTCGCAATTGTTGTTCGATGAAGGCGTGACGTTGCTGGTACCGGGAGAGGCGGTGTGTAACCCAAGCTCCTACCAGAGCGCTTACGATAATCAGGGCAATTTGGCTTAGCCAATTCATTGGCTTACCATATCGGTGTTAAGAGGCGGCTCAGACAAAAACGCGCTACTGCACCAGCGGCGGCTTTTCTTCCTCGCCGTTGCCGTTCGTTTCCGTTTCGGGGATCAGGCAGGCGGCGGCGATGCGGTCGCCTTCGCCTTCCTCCATGCGGAGCAGGCGGACGCCCTGCGTGCTGCGGCCGGCGGAGCGGATGTCGCTGGCTTCGAGGCGAATGATCTTGCCCTGCTGCGTGATGATGATGACTTCGCTCTGGTCGGTGACGTGGAGGATGCCGACGACTTTCCCCTTGCCCTCGGTGGTCTTGAGGTTAATGATCCCCTGGCCGCCGCGCCCCTGGACACGATACTGGCCGAGTTCTGTGCGCTTGCCGTAGCCGTTTTCGGTGACGCTCAGGATCCAGCCCTCCTCTTCCACGGCCGCCATGCCTACAATGTAGTCGTCTTTTTTCAGGGTCATGGCGCGCACGCCGCGGGCCTGGCGGCCCATCGCGCGCACTTCCTCCTCCAGGAAGCGGATGGCTTTCCCCTCGTGGGTGCCGAGGAAGATGAACTGATGCCCGCTGGTTTCCTCGACGGCGATCAGCTCGTCGCCTTGATCGAGCGAGACCGCGATGATGCCGCGCGCCATCGGGTTGTCAAACTCGGCGAGGGACGATTTCTTGATGACGCCGTCGCGCGTCGCCATGACGACGAAGCGGTCCTCGGCAAAATCCTTCACCGGGAGAAACGCGCGCACGGTCTCGCCCTCCTCCAGATTGATGAGGTTCACGATGTTCTTGCCGCGGCCCGCGGTGCCGACGTCGGGGATTTCATAGACCTTGAGCCAGAAGACCTTGCCGCGGT
>CAYWWM010000504.1:0-2558 GCA_964461735.1 uncultured Solibacteraceae bacterium
CTGCGCGGCGGCGGGAAGACTAAAGAACAAAACGGCAAGCAGGAGGAGCAGTGTCACGGTGTTATGATAGCACGGGAGCAAAACCGGGAATCGGGGCGACGTTTTCAAAGGAAAGCAGCCGCGCCCAGGAACAGGTGGGGACAGAGTTATGGCGACTTCCGCAGTGATTCAACCCGGGGGTTCGGAGAAGGGCTGGCTCGACCGCAGCCTGTCCGCATTTGCCCCGGTGCATTCGGGGGAAGGCGTGAGCGCGCTGCTGCTGGCCGCCAATGTGTTTCTCTTGCTAGCCGCCTACTACATTTTCCGGCCCGTGCGAGAGTCCCTGATCCTGACCGAAGGGGGAGCCGAGGTCAAGAGCTATGCGTCGGCGGGGCAGGCCCTCTTGCTGCTGCTGGTGATCCCGGCCTATGGCGCGTTTGCCTCGCGGGTCAATCGCATCCGGCTGATCACCTGGGTGACGCTCTTCTTCATCTCCCACCTGCTGATTTTCTCCTATCTCGGAAGCCGTGGCACACCGGTGGGCGTGGCCTTCTTTCTGTGGGTGGGCATCTTCAACGTGCTGGTGATTGCGCAGTTCTGGGCGTTCGCCAACGACATCTACACCGAAGAGCAGGGCAAGCGGCTGTTCGCGATCGTCGGCGTCGGCGCCTCGCTCGGCGCCTGGGTCGGGGCTGGGGTCGCCGGCATGCTGTTTGCGAGACTCGGACCGTATCAGTTGATGCAGCTCTCCGCCGTAGTGCTGTTCCTCGGTATCGCCGCCAGCCAAATCGTGAACACCCGCGAGACGGCCCGGCAAGCATCAAAAGCCCAGACGGCTCAGGAACCTCTGAAGAAAGACGGCGGCTTTGCGATGATCCTGCGAAGCCGCTACCTGTCCCTCATCGCCGTGCTGATCCTGCTGCTGAACGTCGTGAACACGACCGGCGAGTTCCTGCTCGGCAAGCTCGTCGTCCAGGCTGCGGACGCGGCCGTGGCGGCGGGAGCCGAGGCCGATGCGCTCCGGAGGACTTTCATTGGAGAGTTCTACGGAAACTTCTACAGTTGGGTCAATTTGCTGGCATTCTTATTTCAACTTTTCTTGGTATCTCGGATCTTCAAATATGTAGGCGTTCGCGGCGCTTTGTTTGTCCTCCCCCTCATCGCGATGGGAGGCTATGGCCTGCTCCTGGCTTTTCCGCTGCTGGGCGCCGTGCGCATCGCCAAGGTGCTCGAGAACAGCACCGACTACTCGATTCAGAACACGACCCGGCACGCCCTGTTTCTGCCCACCAGCCGCGAGGCCAAGTACAAGGCGAAAGCCGCCATTGACACGTTCTTCTGGCGCGCCGGAGACGTCCTGCAGGCGGGCGTCGTGTATTTCGGCACCAACGTGGCCGCCTGGAACGTAGCCGGCTTCGCGAGCATGAACCTGGTCTTCGTCGCCATCTGGCTCGTCGTCGTCGCCTTCCTCTACCGCGAACACAAACGGATGACGGGACCGTTGGCCGCCTGAACCGACGTGGCCCGCTGCGTTTATGGGCGCCGCTCTGATGTGTCCGCTTGCTTACGCACGCGGCTCTGACTTGCCCGCCGCGATCTTCTTCCGCAGCTCCGCCAGGTTCAGCTCGATGGACTCGTGCGAGCGCAGCAGGGTCGCGACGACCTCTTCAATCGAGCGTTTCTCCGCACGCCGTCTCTTCCGGCGGTCTTCGAGGAAGGGCCACAAGCGGTCGCGGATTTCGATGGGCAGTACCGTTTCCAGGTATTCGAGCGCAGTTCCGCGCAGGTGCTCATCGTCGGTGTGCAAGCCGCGGTAGGCGACGCGCAGCGGTTCTTTCGGGAGGATGAACGACAGCAGCCGGAAGACGTGCTCGAGGTTGCGGTCGGCGCGGTCGCGCAGGGAGTCGTCCACGAAGGGGGAGCCGGTCAGCTCCTCGGCGCGGTCGAGCAGCCGGTGGCTCTCCCAGACTTTTCTCCCGACCTGCACCTCGCGCGCCACCGCTTCCAGGACTTTCCCCGCCGCAATCTCGATGCCGGGATTCCTCGACAGAAGATGTTCGAGCACGCAGCCGCACTGGAAGCGGACCTCGAACCGCCGGTCGGCGAGGCCGAGCAGCAGCCCATCGGCGGCGCGCTGCGTAGGAGCGGTGGAGAACACGCGGGCTATCCGCCGGCGCACCGCGAAGGGCTGCTCGGGATCGAGCAGCACGTCCACGAGCTGTCCGGTTGCGCTCGGAGCGATTTTGCGCAGCGCCTCCAGCGCTTCGCGGAAGACCTCGTCCCAGGCCAGCAGCGAAATCACGTGGGGAACCAGCGCCGGGTTCAAGTGTTCCGGACTGGCGAGCGCCTGGCGGGTCTGTTCGAGGTTCCCGGAGCGCAGCGCGAGAATCTGCTGCGCCAAAGGGTCGAGCGGGGCAGAGGGCGGTGTCACGGGAGGAGGCGGCTCCGGGGCCGGTGACCGCAACGCGGGCAGCTCCGCGGCGGATTTATAGATACGCATTCCTTCGCCGGAGAGGACTTGCCCCGACGCCCCCGACCCCAGCCCCAAGCCAGGGGAGGCCGTCGTCAAGATCGACGCG
>CAYWWM010000505.1:0-2527 GCA_964461735.1 uncultured Solibacteraceae bacterium
GCACCGGCGGGGGATTCGACAAGCCGTTCCGGCTGTCCGGCTCCCAGGGGCGGAAATCGGCCGCGGCGAGCGCCGGATTTTCCGGCGGATTGGTTTGCCCGCGGTGGCACGTATAGCAGGTGACCTCGGTCTCCCCTCCGAAGGTGTTCTTGTTGATGTCGCGCACCATCTGGATCATCTTCCGCGCCGTTTCTTTCTTCGGCGTATCCTGGTCGCGCTCCGTCGGGTGGTGGCAGAAGTTGCATCCCACCCCCAGCGAACCCTCGAAGAACTGCATCGTGGTCAGCAACTGTTCGTTGGGCTTGTCCGTGAGCAGCTTCAGATTTCGGAACTGCTGCGCCGCGGCAGGCTGCACCAATGCCCAGCCAATCGCCACGGCAAGAGTTAACGCAAAGACCAGTTTTCGAGTCATCTTATCCATTCCCTCCTCTTTCCGGTGAAAGTAGAGACACGGGTCCCCCCGGAAGGGGACCCGCAGTAAACCGCCAAAACAGTCTGTGCCGTTGCCGCGCCGGCGAGTATTCTATCGCGCTGCGGCCGCGGGCTTGGCGAATCTCGCATCATCTACCGCGGCATTCGCCTGCAACGAATCGAAGCGGTGGACCGTAAAGCTGTCGCGCACTCCCACCGTCGTGATGCGCGCCGGGACCTGGATGCCGCCTTGCACCGTATAATCCGCAACGTCCAGGCGGAAGGCGTGGCAGCAGAAGCCCGACGGCTGCTGGTAATAGATGCTGACCAGCTTTCCCGACTCCCGATCAAAGTGGAGCTTCACGACGGGCAGAGTTGTCATGCGCCCGGCGATGACGGTGGTCTCCAGGTTGCCGATGGTGTCGGTTCCGGCGACCGTCATCCCCGTGATGATCTGCTTGAACATATTCGGGTTGTAGATGGCGGTCTGGAGCTTGGCCACATCGAGCACGTCGGCCCGCAGGTCGTTGGCGTTGCCGTTTCCGGCCCGGGCCCAGCCGCTGCCGGCGTTATACGTAGTAATCGCGTCGCCGTTGGCGTTATGCTGCACCAGCATGCTCTTCTCGCCCTTGACGGTCCAATCCACCGGAGTCACGACCGGGAGCGGGCGTTCCTGGTGAACTTCGTCGAGATGGGCATAGTTGGTGACGGTGCCTTTGCCGGACAAGCTGGCAACCTTCGCCAGGTTCTCCGCCCCGCCGATGGCTGTGATGTGCCGATTCAACACCTGATCCACAGTGGGCGCCTGTCCCGCGATGGGCCGTTCCCGTCCTTGCCGGGCCGGATTGGCGATCCCGCCGGGCATCTCGACACCGCCGCCGTGCGGAAGAACCACGACCGGCTTCGTCGCGCCACGATGGCAGGTATAGCAGGTGACCACCTGCCGCCCGCCGAAGGTGCTCTCATTGATGGCTTTGACCATCTGGAGCATCTGACGAGCCCTCGCCTTGGTCGGCTTCACATCGAGTTCCCGCTTGGTGTTGTCATCGTCATGACAGTAGTTACAATGGACTCCGAGCGAGATCTCCATAAACTGCATGGTTGGCTGCATCAAGTTGGCCGGCACGTCCCTCAGGATCTGAACGTTCTTGAAGAACTCTCCGGCTGGCTGGGTTCCGGGCACTGGCCCTTGAGCCGCAGCCGTCTGGACGCCCACCGCAATCACGCAAGCAAACGCAACGATCCCTACTATCCGGTTCATATCGTGACCCTCCCTTACCCGCACAGAAGTTGGAACCTGCCAAACTAAGCCGCTTTACCCAGTTAATGATAAATCCAATTTGACCGGAGCCGATTGTACGCCAGTCATTTTGCGAAAGCAAGCGCAAATTGCAATCGTTTCGCGCCTCTCCCGCAATCCACTTCTCTTCCTGCATCCTATTCTTTCTGCACGGCTTGCTTCCGCAGTTCGGCCCGCCCGCGTGGCGGGGTTCCGAATGGCTCCCTGTGAAAGTTTTTCCTTGGGATCGGCTTCGCCGGTTCCTCGGCTCGAAGTCGCCACTCCATCCGTTCGTCTTCGCCATCGCGAAATGACTCTGTTGAGAGGAACCCCGGCAGTGATACAATCGCTGACGCGAGAGGCGGTTTGCCAACAATTCCAATTTGAGAGGAGTACTCTCATGAGCCGGATCGTATTCTTCGTCGCATCCATTGTTTTCGGAGCGTTCACGGCGGCAGCGGTGGCGCAGGTCCAAACCTTTGCGCCGGTGACGCAGGAGATGCTGCTGAATCCCAGTCCGAACGACTGGCTGATGTTCAGCCGCACCTACGACGCGCAGCGCTTCAGCCCGCTCAATCAAGTCAACCGGCAGAACGTCGGCCAGCTGCGCATGGCCTGGACGCGCGGCATCGCCGCGGGCACGCAGGAGACCATCCCCATCGTCTACCGCGGAGTCCTCTACACCGTCGCTCCCGGAGCCGGAGTCCTGGCGCTCAATGCCACCAACGGCGACCTGCTTTGGGAGTACCAGCGCAAGCTGCCCGACGACGCGAGGAACTTCATCGGAGCGGCGACGGCGGCCCGGACCAAGACGCTCGCCATGTTTGAAGACATGAT
>CAYWWM010000506.1:0-2521 GCA_964461735.1 uncultured Solibacteraceae bacterium
CCTTTGCCGACCCCGTCTGCCCGGCGTTGCTCGGCACGCTCGAATCGGCCTGCCGCGCGGCCGATGTTGCGGTGAAGCGCGGCGGAACTTACGTCTGCATGGAAGGCCCCGCGTTCTCTACCAAAGCCGAATCGCACCTCTATCGCGCCTGGGGCATGGACGTGATCGGCATGACGAATCTTCAGGAGGCGAAGCTCGCGCGCGAGGCCGAGATTTGCTACGCCACCGCGGCGATGGTTACCGACTACGATTGCTGGCACCCCGACCACGACGCCGTCACCGTGCAGGAGGTTGTCGGAAACCTCCTCAAGAATTCCGAAAACGCAAACAAGGTTCTCTTGGAGGTGCTCGCTTGGTTGCCGGCGGAGCGGACCTGCCGCTGCGGCTCGGCGCTCGCCAGCGCCATCCTTACCGCCCGGGACAAGATTCCAATGGAGACCCGGCAGAGGCTCGACCTGTTGGTGGGGAAATATCTTTCTTCCGGAGCGAAGGGATGAGACAAGGGAAGTGATGAACGGGGGGGAATGACCGCTTGCTGACGCGCGCGGCTCTGATACGAAATATCTTTCTCGGAGAGCGAGGAGTAAGGGATGAAGTTGTTGGTTGTCGGATCGGTGGCCTTTGACGCCGTGCGCACGCCGCGCGGCAGCGTGGACCGCATGGTGGGCGGCTCGGCCACGTATTTTTCCGTCGCCGCCAGCTATTTCACGCCAGTGCGCGTGGTCGGCGTGGTCGGGGACGACTTCGCCGACGAGCACCACCAGATCTTCCTCGAGCGCGGCGTCTGCACCGAGGGCCTGGAGCGCGTCCCCGGAAAGACGTTCTTCTGGTCCGGGGAATATAGCGCCAACCTGAATGATTGTCGGACGCTCGCGACGGAACTGAATGTCTTCGCGAGCTTCCAGCCAAAGCTGCCGCTGCACTACCGCCGGACGCCCTTCCTTTTTCTCGGCAACATTGATCCGGAGTTGCAATTGCACGTCCAGCGCCAGATGGAGAACCCGCAGCTCATCGCCGGCGACACCATGAATTTCTGGATCGAGGGCAAGCGGCAGCACCTCGAAGAGACGTTGCGGAACATGGGCGTTCTGATCATCAACGACTCCGAAGCGCGCCTGCTGAGCGGCGAGCACAATCTGGTGAAAGCGGCCCGGGCCATCCGGGCCCTGGGCCCGCCGACGGTCGTCATCAAGCGCGGCGACAACGGAGCCACGCTGTTTCGCGATGGCGAAGTCTTCAGCACCCCGGCTCTGCCTCTCGAGGAAGTCTACGACCCGACCGGCGCGGGCGACAGCTTTGCCGGGGGCTTCATGGGCTACATTGCCGCACAGACGCCCGAAGGCACCCAGCCGATCCCCGGCGTTTTGCGTCGGGCGGTCATCTACGGTTCCGTGATGGGCAGCTTCGCCGTCGAGCACTTCGGCCTCGAACGCTTGCGCCGTCTCACTCGACCCGAAATTGACGCCCGCTACCAAGAGTTCCGCCAACTCACGCGGTTCGAATAGTTCCGATGGAATTTGCCAAACGCTGTCGCAACACTTTTGGAAGCCGCGTCGGGGCAAGGTTCCCTGCCAGGCCCTGGACGCAAAACGCAGGGCCGCCGGGCGCGATTGCCCATTCCCATGCCCGGCGGAAACGGATATAATTCTCAACGAGGCGATTTTCGACGGTTGCGGCATTCTTCCAGCAAATTTTCTTGGAGGAGGATTCTCATGAATAAGAAGTTTCCAGCGGTGGCTCTCCCCGCGGTGTTGCTGTTGGTGATTTCTGCGGCTTGTCAGCGCACGGAGGGACCTTCCCCGTTTACCGCGATCGAAGGAGCCACGGTAATTGACGGCATTTCGAACGAGCCGATCCGCGACGCGGTGATGTTGATCGAGGGCACGATGATCCGGAGCGTTGGCCCGCGCGAGGAGGTTTCGATTCCCGGCGGCGCGCAGCGGATCAATGCTGCCGGCAAGACGATCATGCCGGGCATCTTCTGCATGCACGAGCACATCGCCATGGCCGAGGGCATGGAGCGAAAAGCGGAGTTTTACAATCGGGAGCGGATTCAACGCGACGCCAACGCGTACCTCTATTACGGGGTCACGCACGCCGTGTCGCTCGGGATTGATCTCGAGCCCATGCAGGGGTTCCTGGCCGACCAGCGCGCCGGCAACGCGGGCGGGGCGCGGCTCTACTCGGCGGGCCTGGGATTTGCGGCCCAGGATGGGTGGGAGCCGGCCGGATACAAGGACATCAACCGGCCGACCACCGTATCGCAGGCGCGCGAAATGGTCCAGCGGGAAGTCGAAACCAAGAAAGCGGACATCATCAAAGTCTGGGTGGATGATCAGGGGGGGACCCTGCCCAAGCTCGCGCCAAACCTCTTCGGCGCGATTATTGACGAAGCACACACGCACAACCTGCCGGTCTTTGCCCACATGCGCTACCTGGACGATGCCAAGGAGCTGGTCCGGCGCGGGATTGACGTCCTGGCGCATAACGTCCGCGACAAGGAAGTGGACGCGGAGTTCCT
>CAYWWM010000507.1:0-2503 GCA_964461735.1 uncultured Solibacteraceae bacterium
GCACTTGCTCCGCTTGGCGCAGCGACTGTTCCAGGGCCTCCTCTAGGCTCGTGCGACGATAGTAGCGATACACGTGAGGCGGATTGATCCGCAGGCACGGGAACAGCAGCGGGTGATACCGCTTGTGAAACGCCTCCGAGTACCCCACGCTCATCGCGCCGAGCGTGTCGCCGTGGTAAGACTCGGCCAGACTCACGAACAGCGTCCGCTCGGTTTCTCCCCGCAACTGCCAATACTCGAACGCCATCTTCAGCGCGACTTCCACGGCCGTCGCGCCGGAGTCGGAATAGAAGACGCGCTCGAGGCCCGGCGGTGCCATCTCGATCAGCCGCTTCGCCAGAACCGTGGCGGGAACGTTCGTCAACCCCAACATCGTGGTGTGGGCCACGGCGTCAAGCTGCGCACGGATGGCCTCGACGATTTCCCGCCGCCTATGGCCGTGCACGTTGCACCAAAGCGACGACACGCCGTCGAAGTAGCGCCGGCCGTCCGAATCAATCAGGTAATTCCCTTCCGCGCGCTCGATGACCAGCGGTTCCTCGGCAAGCCACTCGCGCATCTGCGTGAACGGATGCCAGAGATAGGCGTGATCCCACGCCTTCCATTCAGCCGGGCCGCCCAATGGCCCGACCCGCTGGGGCAAATTTCGGTCGTGGTCTTGGAGTGTCATTCGGAGAACGCAGGAACGGAAAACGGTGCGAGTCGCCGGGAGATTCGGCGCTTCGGCGCGTCGAGAGCCGCGCGAAGTCTGCGAAACGCGTCGAGGGCGCTGGCGATATCTTCTTCCGTGTGCGTGGCCATCGGTGCGATGCGCAGCCGCGCCGTACCGGGCGGAACCGTCGGCGGTCGGATGCCCTGGACAAAAACCCCGTGCTTGAGGAGGAAGCGGCAGGCCGACATGGTCTTGCGGTCGTCACCGACGAGGATGGGAAGAATCTGGCTCTGAGACGGCCCGAGAGAAAAGCCGATCTCCGCCAGACCTTCGCGCAACGCGCGAACGTTTCGCCACAGCGCCGCGCCGCGCTCCGGCTCGGTTCGGGCGATGCGTAGCGCGGCGGTAGATGCCGCCACCACCGCGGGCGGCAGGCCGGTCGTAAAGACCAGGCTGCGCGCCTTCTGGATCAGGTATTGGATCAAGTCGCGGCTCCCGGCAACGTAACCGCCGAGGCTCCCGAGCGCCTTGCTGAACGTCCCCATCTGCACGTCCACCTTCTGCTGCAACCCGAGCTCTTCGACAAGCCCCGCTCCGGTGCGGCCGAACAAGCCTGTGGCATGGGCCTCGTCCACCAGCAGCATCGCGCGATATTTCTGTGCCAGGAAGACCAAATCTTCAAGCGGAGCAAGGTCGCCGTCCATCGAGAAGACCGATTCGGTCAGGATCAGCTTGCGGCGGGCACTGGCGCGGTCGGCGAGTTTGCGCTCAAGGTCCTCCGCGTCGCCGTGGTCGTACACCATCCCCTCGGCGCGCGCGAGGCGGCAGCCGTCAATGAGACTGGCGTGATTCAACGCGTCGCTGAAGATCGCGTCGCCGGGCCCGGCGAGCGCCGGGATCACGCCGAGATTGGTCTGATACCCCGAGGGAAAAACCAGCGCGGCTTCCCTGCCCTTCCACTCGGCCAGCTCGCGTTCGAGCGTGGCGTAGGGTTCCAGATTCCCGCTGATCAGGCGCGAGCCGGTCGCCCCGCAGCCGAACGTGTCGAGCGCCTCGCACGCAGCCTGCTTTACGCGTTCGTCGGTAGCAAGACCCAGATAATTGTTCGAGCAGAGCAGCAGAACGGAGCGTCCGTGGACGACGATCCGCGGCCCCGGCGCGCCCTCGAGATGCCGAAGCGAGCGCAGCAGCCCGGCGTGTTTGAGCGAATCGAGCGTCTCGTGCAGAAAAGCGTCCGGGGCCGAGATGAGATGATTTTCCAACATCGGAAGCTACTGCTGACATTGGATAGAAGTTATTGCATGACCCTCTGGAAGCAGTTGTAAGGGCACGGTTTCAACCGTGCCGAATCGGTGTATGGAAGAGTTCGGCTTCAGCCGCTGAGGGTCGCCTTTCTTCAGAAAGTGGCTAGCGCGTTGAACGGGCTTGCGGTTCCGCCCGGAACCCTGGTGATCTGCCACGAAAGCATGAACTCCCATCGCCGCCGCTGCGCTGCTTCTCTGGCAACATCTTCGAGGTATCCGTTATCCACGAGCGGCAAGCCAATGATGACCTGCGTAATCTGGTGAATCGGGCGGTTGATACCTTCCACCCCGGACGGCTGGACATCGTTCACCGCGTCGCCGACGAGCACGGCCACGCCCCGCGCCTTCAGCCACGGCAACACCGACGCATGCAGGCCGGCCCCCTGTCGCGCGTAGTTCCACGGGCCTTCCTTTTCTCGCCTCGCCCATCGGCCGGTGCGGACCAGCAGCACGTCGCCGCTGCCGACCTTGACACCGGCGAATTTTTCCCAAGCCTCGAGGTCCGAGACGTAGATCGGCGTGCTCGGCTCGAGCCACGGCACGCTCC